>JBAXUS010000349.1:0-4365 GCA_037129555.1 Planctomycetota bacterium | reverse complement strand
TTACCTATATCAGCACCGCCCAAGCCCTCCGAGCGCTGGCGTTGTGCGGAGAAATCCCGTAGCGCAGGCGTCCCGCCTGCAATTTGTCCAATGCAGGCAGGTGTCCGGCCACCCGCCAAAACTCAACGAAAGAAAACGCATGAACCAAACGCCGCTCTTACTCGCCGCCCTTTACCTTGCGACCTTGGCATTGCTTGCAGGTGAAGAAGCCGGTGGAGGCAAACGGGAGAAGCCCGCGCCTGCCTCCATCACCTCGCCCAACACCAAGCCCCCCGCGGACCTCAAGTTCATCGATCCGCACGTCCATGCGTTTTCTGTCCGGCCCGCAGCGCTGGATCAGGTGGCCAAATGGATGGAGGAGCGGAACATCGAGCGCTGCATCATCAGTCCGCTCGACCACAACGGCTCGCGCCCGCGCAACGAGGTGGAGTATCAGGCGATGCTGGAAAACTTCCGTCCGTACAAAGGGCGGATTGACCGCATGTGCATCATCCAGCCCGAGGAAGTCGAGAGCGTTGAGCAGACCGTCACCATTCTTAAACGCGAAATCGCCGACGGCGCGATTGCCTTCGGAGAACACTATGGCGTGGGGCTAAAGTTCGATGATCCCAAAAACCTGCGGCTGTATGAGGCGTGCGAGCAGGTCGGCCTGCCGGTCATGTTCCACATTGACCAGAACAAGAACATGGTCGAAGCCGGGATGCAACGCGTTGACAATGTGCTGACGTTGTATCCGAAATGCAAAGTCATTGCGCACGCGTACTGGTGGAAGCAATTAAAAGATGCGGACCGCCAGCTCCAGCAATACCCCAACCTTTACGCCGACATGTCGGGTGCGGTCGTCCCGGCAATGCTGAATCGAGACCGCAAATTTGCCCGCGAATTCCTCATCCGCAATCAGGACAAAATACTCTGGGCCACTGACGAAGGCTGGTGGTCGTTTAGCAAGCCCGGCAACGCGCCGTTCCCACACTACACGTTCTTCGAAGAACTCGACCTACCCGCTGAGGTTCGCTACAAGATATACCGGGGTAATTCAGAGAAGCTATTTGGCTTCAAGCCGACGGCGAACACCCCCGCAGCACCAAAACAAACGCCGTGACGCGCCGGCGAGCGGCCGGCAACCCACCCCAGTAAGATCAGGTGGGCCGCCCGTTGAAAGCAAGCGCTTGCTGAATGACAATCCGATTGCAGCCTGGAGCGTCGCGAAAGGAACTTGGACGCCGGAAAATGGCAACACTGAAGGCCGTCGAGCTGCCGGCGGAAAAGCACGTCGCCGTGCTTCACCACAAAGTCGGTCTCGCCAGCGCGGTGTAGTTTAGCTGCAGTGGCGAAAAACATCGCGACATCGGGAATTCTTTTGAGTCTTGCGGGAGTGGGTATGAAGTCGGGACTAAATTCGATTGCATCGGATGCTTTACGAGTCGGCCTGTTGATGATGGTGCTCGTCTGCTGCGTGTGCTGCGGTGGGGAGGCGGGGGCGGCGCATTTTCAAAGCAGCGTCAAACACTTTGTTCAAATGTATTGCATCGATTGCCACGATGCGGATTCTAAGAAGGGGAATCTGGATCTCACGGTGTTGAATGCGGAATTGTCGAACGTGGAAACGTTGGGGCAGTGGGTGAAGGTGTATGACCGGATTCGCACGGATGAGATGCCGCCTAAAAAGCAGGCGCGGCCATCGACTGCAGAGCACGATGCTATCGTAAAGATTCTCAAGACCGCGCTGGTGGACGCGGACGAGGCGAGGTTTGTTGCGGAGCCTCGCACTGGCGTGCGGCGCATGACGCGCGCGGAGTATGAGAATACGATGCGCGATTTGTTTGATATGCCGGGCATGGTGGTGCAGGACGAATTGCCTGCGGATGGGTCGGCGCATGGTTTCGACCGGAATTACGAAGCGTTAGATATTTCGCATGTCAATGTATTGCGCTATATGGAAGCAGCGGACCATGTGTTGAATTGGGCAATCGTCACGCAACCGGCTCCGCCTGTCCGGGCGATTCATCGCGTTTCGTTAGCTAACGAACAGAGTCCATTGGGTGCGTGTATTCTTGATGGCGACGGCGTTATGTTAAAAAATAAACAACCTGACCCAGATTATCCTCCGGCGGGATTGCATCAGCATATTAGTTATCCCGCGCATTTGGCGCTGAACCTGCATCGCAATACGTCGCCGGGAGCCAGCGTGGGCGTATTTAGACATGAGGATGAATCATTCAAACCGTCTTTTGCTGAGTATATAGCTATCTATCCAGGTATGTACAAAATCCGGACGTCATTCTGGAGCTTTTTATGGGACAAAGGCAAGGTATTACCCAATCCCAAAACGCTGACCGCGCGATTGGATGTGTGGCATATTACCGGCGACGGGCGCGGAACCAGTCATCCCAATTCGGTACTGGGTTATTTCGATGCGCCTTCTATTAATGAAAAGAAGTATGAGATAGATAAATGGTTGAATACTGCAGACTCCTTCGGATTTAATTTTACGCAATCGGAGATCGGGCATCAGATCCGGACGAGCAAAGAGCGCTTGATGGGATTCACCGGCCCAGGTCTGGCGTGCGACGGGTTGGAAATCGAAGGACCGATTTACGGCCAGTGGCCGCCGCTGAGCCATCGCCGCGTCTTCGGTGATCTGCCATTTGTTGAATACAATCCATCGAAGCAACCCGGGACGCGCTGGCCGAATCATCCGCCGCTGACGCAAAAATTCAATGCGCGCAACAAGCCGGACCCGGCGGTGCAGACGTTGAAGTTGTGGACGGTTTCGTCCGAACATCCGGTCGAGGACGCGGATCGTTTGCTCGCGAAATTCCTGCCGCGCGCATTCCGGCGGCCGGTGTCGGACGAGACGCGGAAGAATTACGTGGCGTTGGTGGAGAGCGCGTTGAAGGCGGGCGATTGTTTCGAAGTCGCGCTGCGCCGGGCGGTGCGGACGGCGTTGTGTGCGCCTGATTTTTTGTATCACGTGGAGGTTGCTGCGACGCGTGCTGACGAGCCGGGCGCGGCTGCGAAACGGGCGTTGATTGATGAGTACAGTCTGGCGTCGCGGATCTCTTATTTCTTCTGGAATTCGATGCCGGACGACAGGCTGATGGAACGTGCCGCGGCGGGCACGTTGCATCGCGCGGAGGTGTTGAATGAGGAGGTCGAGCGGTTGTTGAAGGACGCGAAGTCGGTGCGGTTTCGCGAGGATTTTTTGGGCCAGTGGGTGAAGCTGCGCAAGATCGCCGCGAACGATCCGGACCCGAAATTGTATGGTGGTTTCCGGCTGGATTTGCAGGACGCCATGGTCGCGGAGACGCGCGCTTATTTTCAGGAGATGCTTGAAAAAGATTTGGGCGCACGGTACGTGATTCAGTCGGATTTCGCCATGTTGAACGAGCGTTTGGCGAAGCACTACGGGATCGCGGGCGTGGAGGGATCGGCGATGCGCCGCGTGGCGCTTCCGCCGAATTCGCCGCGCGGTCCGTTCCTGACTCAAGCGGCGATTTTGAAGGTCACCGCGAACGGCACGACGACGTCGCCGGTGCCGCGCGGAGCGTTCGTTTGCGATCGATTGTTGGGAAGACCGCCGGAGCCGCCGCCTGCGAATGTTGCGGCCGTCGAGCCGGATTTGCGCGGCACGACAACGATTCGCGAGCAGCTCGCCAAACACCGGGACAACGCGGCGTGTGCGAGTTGCCACGCGAAGATGGACCCGTACGGCTTCGCGTTGGAATCGTTCGACGTGATCGGACGGATGCGCGACCGGTACGCCAGTTACACGGATGTGAGGCCGCTGGTTGACCCGTCGGGCACATTGCCGGATGGGCGGTCGTACAAAACTATTGTTGAGTTCCAAACGATGGTGGCGAGTGACGCGGGGCCGCTGCTGAAGAATTTGGCAGAGCAGTTCGCGGTGTACGGGACAGGACGAGGGTTGCTGTTCAGTGATCGAGATGCCATCGACATGATTGTCGCAAGGACGCAGGCAAAGGGTGGCGGCATCCGCACGCTGTTGCATGAATTGGTGACGAGCGAAATGTATAGATTGCGATAGAGGTTATTTCTCTCGCAAAGGCTCAAAGACGCAAAGAAACGGAAAGGGAAAGAGAAGGATCAAACGGCGATGGGAGGGCTTGGGTTATGATTCCTTTTTTGCGGCGCGGCGACGGATAAGCGATTCGAAGATGTACCAGACGGAGACGATAACTACTATCACGACGGCGAGGTCTATTCCCATGTTGGTATAAAATAAATTATGTAACCACGTGTCGTATTGCCCAGGCTCGTTAAGTTCTATGGCCGTAAACGGCCAGCCATATGCGTAAACACAGCATTTATAAGGCATCCTTGCATGTGTATTAATCCAAGTTA
>JBAXUS010000348.1:0-4376 GCA_037129555.1 Planctomycetota bacterium | reverse complement strand
ACATCTTTCATCGCTTATTCTTTGAGATACTTGTCTAAAAACGAAAAGACCATCGGCCTAAAATCTTTGGATGGAGAGACGAGATATGGATCCTTTCAGTGAGCTACGGTTGAACCAGCAACGTTCCCGATCCCTTTATAATTCCCGGCGCGTTTGCGGCGGAATACGTGCCTGGCGGTTGCGCTTTTTCATCGAAGCTGAGCGAGCGGATGTTCAGTTGCCCTTTGAAATTCAACTCCACTGTCGCGCCACTGTTGATGCGGACCGACGTCTTCGATCCCAAACTGCGTTCGGTGGCGAGCACCAGAGTGCCTTGCTGCACAACCGTCGGCCCCGTAAACGTATTCGTGCCGGAAAGAATCCATGTGCCAGTTCCGGATTTGATGACGGAAGTCAACGCTTTACCCGCACGGTCTACCGGGTCGATGATGCTGCCCGCGATTTCTCCTGTGCCGACGGTGTCACCTTTAAGTTCGATCTTCTTGCTGTGTCCGTAGCCAGATATCAAGAGGGGGTTAGTCAGCTTGAAAAGACCTGTGCCGGAGTGATCAAACGTCGCGGTGAACGTGTTGCCCGCGAGATTCATCACGCGATCCGACGTTTCGCCGGTGCCTGTGTAAACAAGCGTGCACTGCCCATCCTTTTTTTCTTCACCTAACACTATTTCGGCGGATTCAATATCCATCGGTGCACCCAGACTGCTGCTGACTCTGCCCATTCCTTTGGTGAAGCTGTTGAGTGACGAAACAAACAGCGTGCCGCTCTCCAGAATCGTTTGACCTGTGTAGGTATTGTTGCCAGATAATTGCAACGCTCCGGTTCCACATTTCTTTATCCGAAACGCGCCGCCTCTAGGTCCTTTGGAGTCTGCTATGTCCGCAGTGACCGTGACCATTTCCGTAGTATTCGTGGTATCCAAATAAAAGAAGCTGCCTTCCATCAATCCATTACTATTGATGCCTGTGGTGAGGTTCGTCAGCAGCGTTGAAATGTTCGCACCCGTGAATTCATCCGGGCCGCCTGCGTTGAGACGCAGCGTGGCTGCTTTGTGAATTGAAATGGTTGCAGGTGTCCATTTCGAAGCATCGCCGTTGTAAAGGCCGCTGGCTTTCTTCACGACTAACATGCCAGGAAAAACAATCGTCGGACCGCTATAACTATTTCTTCCAGCGAGCGTCACCACGCCGCCGGGCACCATGTTGAGATACGTGCCGTTAGTGCCATGCATAATGAATCCGCCGGAGCCGCTGATGTCTCCGGACAGCGTACCGGTGCCGATGAAATGCGCGTCGGCATTCAAGGTAACAGGACCACTTAACGACGTGTGAAAAAGCGTCCCGTTGTTTATTGTCACCGGATTGGCGAGCGTCGCGTCGGTGGCTAACGTGCCGAAATTGTCGAGTGTAATCGGTCCTGTTCCCAGCCCGCCGCTTTTCCGCACATTGATCTTACCGCCACTAATAAATGTCCCGCCGCTATAGGTATTCGTGTTATTAATTTGCAAGATGCCGAAGTGGACATCGTGGAAGTTAATCCGAGCCACGTTGGGATCGCCAGAACTATAAAGCATCAACGCGTGAGGACCGGAGATCACGTCATTAAATGTAATGAAGCAATTTGGATCTTTATCATTGGATGTATTGATATGCAGGTCATCCTGAAGACTAACCGGCACGTTGATGTCTACAATACCGCATTTGCTCGCATTGATAGCCGGGGGAAAACCGCTCACAGGGTTCGTGGCAAACACGAGCCCGTTGCCACTCAGTTTCGACCCTCTGCACCCATCGCCCAAGTTGAGTTGGTTGAGTAGAAAGTCTTTGGCCAGATCGTTCGTGATGGCGCTGGGGCCGCGCGGGTTGACGGTTACACTATAGTCGGCGCGTCCGTTAGTCGCCGGCGCTTTACTTGACCACTTTACCCCGTCGCTCCAATTCCCAGGCTCGGCTTTGCTCCACATAAAGGAGGCATCCTTGGCACTCTTGGCAACCGTGACCGAATACGATTTCGTGGAGCCGTCGGATGCGGAGACGATGTAGGTTTGAGGCGTGGAGAAATTCAGCGCCGTACCGGAAGCGGGTGCCGCCGTCGTGGCGGGCGACAGCGTGAAGTTGGGAGCCAGCGTCGTCACATCCATATCCGACGGCACGGTCATGAAAATCCGCGTCCCAGAAATAGCGCTGGAGATCGCGCCGGGAAGCGTGAACGTCAGCATGTTGGTGGCGGGTCGCAACGCTTCCATGCGCTCCGGCGTCGACACCTTCTTAGGAATGGGCTGGGCCGTGAACGGTTTATCGTCTTTGACCGTGGGAGCAGGACCGACGTCTTTGAACGTCTGCACCGTCTGCGGCAATTTCGCGGCTTTAGCCGTGTCGATGTACTGAGCCATATCGCGCATGGCAATGCAGGTATAATTGTTATCCTTTAAATACTGCATCATCATCTTGAACGTCGCCGGTTCCAAACTGACAGGCGGATGTTCCCGATCCGGGACACCGTGAAAACAAAACACAGTCACGCGGCCTCGACACGCTTGCTGCACCTGCTTGATAAAGTTTTCCATTGGTGGGCCGTCGCGAACCGTAAACGAGGGCACATCGAAAGGGTTGTCCACTGTAGGCCTGTACGTCCGCTCATGGCCGCCGCGCCCGAACGTGTAACCACTTGCGCTGAGCGTTGGGCAAATGCCCCAGTTAACATTGTAAATCGGCCAGCACACGGTCGTCATCTTCGGCCCGCCATTCGAAGCCAGCTCGTCCTCCATGGCTTGAATGGCGCTTAATGAACTGGAATGTCCGACCGTGTGGTTACCAATTTCGAACTTATCGGATTCCATTTGAATCATCTGCCGCCAGGTCAAATACCAATCTTTGCGCGTTTTAAAGGAGTCGAAATTGCAGACGTAAAACGTCCCGCCGAACCCCATCTCTTTCAGAATCGGAGCAACCACCGTCGCGTGGCTAGCGGGCGCGTCGTCGAATGTCAGCACGATCAGTTTGTCAGGAATGGGCTTCAGCAGAACCCCATTCAGATCGGGATCAATAGGTTCTTGAGCACACAACGAGACCCAAGCCAGCGTGGACATAATCGTGAGGAGCGCGGCGAAGAAATGACGACAGTGGAATCTCATCACGTGTTAATCCTTTTGTTGTGGCATTGGCCATTCGATTCCTGCGTTGTGTTTCTCGCGATTCATATACACCCATTTCACCCACATCCAATCCATCTAATTCTCGATTTGATTCAGACGTGGGGCGGCGTTCATGATCAGGAAGCGGTAGTATTTGGGGACGTCAAAGATGGCGAGTTTAATGGGTATACCGTTCGCTTGACAAATCGGGGACAGTACCCAGCAAAATCAATGCTTGCATTTTTGCTGGGTGCTGTCCTAAATTTCATTTTATGGATTAAGATGAACCGTTTATTCATCCACAAACACGATTTATGCGTCAAAATCGAGCACTTGTTTGTCAATAAACAGAGTTTATGTATTCATAAATGTTCTTTATGAATAAATAACTCTGATTTATGGATAAATAACTCGTGTTTATTGATATATAAACAATGAATCTCGACTGCGCAACGTCGTTTATGGATCAATAAACGGCGTGTATTGATCCATAAACAGCACTTCTAGATCAATAACTGATGGTTGATAAAGGCTTTTCAATGCTTCTTTATGGAACTTTTCTTGGTTTTGATCTCGTTTTATCACGCTTTTCTTGATTTTGTGTTTATTTTAACGGATTTTCGGCATTGACGCTCGAAGAAAAACGGTCTATTGTATCGGTTACACCTTTAGAACGCTCATATGTTGAAATGGAACCAGGCCGGACTCAAATTTAATGGCACAGGGCTGAAGTGGAACGGCGACTTGCCGTCCGCGCCGTCTTCCGACATGGACGGCACGGTCGATCTGACGTGGGACAAAGTGCGCGGCGCGAACAGCTACATGATCCAAAAAAGCCCGGACCCGATCACCGGCGGCAGTTGGACAATGGGCGCCATCTCAACGAAAAGCAGCGCGACGTTGTCAGGCCTGACGAGCGGCACAAAGTACTGGTTCCGAGTCGCCGCCATCGGCGCAGCGGGGCAGGGAGCATGGAGCGATCCGGCGACGAAGATGGCGGCGATCTCGGCGGCAGCTATCCAAATCCCACGGTTCAAAGCCTCGCCCACGCCACCGTCGGCCCAGCGGTTTATCCGGCAGGAGACGGTTCCCAATTGACGAACCTGCCCGCGCCGCCCACGTTAGTCAGCGGCGTGGGCACATTAGATGGTGCCGGAGTCTACATCTTGAGCGGCTTGCCGGCAGTCACGGCCGTCGTGGTGTCGTGGCTCAACGCCCCCGGAAGCGGCGTGCTGTACAACAACAC
>JBAXUS010000347.1:0-4430 GCA_037129555.1 Planctomycetota bacterium | reverse complement strand
AATTCGCCGTTGGTGTCGGAGATGCCGAGGAGGCGAACGTAATTTGCCGCCCAATCCTGGCTGGCTTGACCGGTTGCGGCGGTCGCGATGCGCGCACCTTTGTTGAAGCGTTTGCGGTAGATACCTGCAGAGATGACCGGGGCGCGCGCGATGATGTCGAGACAATCTTCGAACGTCGGATCCCAATAATCGTCTTTGCGCAAGCCCTGGTTGTAGCGCTTGTGGAAGACGGACGTGTTCTGCAACGCGAGCATCGCCGTGTTGTAAAGCGTCATCGGGTGTGTGTCAGCGGGCATCGCGTCGATCACAGCCCAGACATAATCCGGGACGGCAGATCGCTTCGCGAGGTCGGCCTGAAGGCTAGCCAGACCGGCGGCGTCGGGCAGTTCGCCGGTAAGCAGCAACCAGAAAATTTCTTCGGGCAACAAGTTGGCGACATCCGCGATCGGCTTGCCGCGCACGATCAGGCCTTTGTCGGCGGGAACACTGGAGGTGTCGCACAACAAGCAACTGATGCCGCGCATCCCGCCATAGACTTGTTCGACGTTGACTTGATCGATAACTTTTGCGCCGTGCTCTTTAACGAAATCTTTCGCGCGTTGCCGTTCCGCCGGAATTTTGGCGGCTAAAACTTCCTTCAGCGTTGCCACTCCGCTCTCCTTGCCGTTTCACTGCTCGTGGTAGTTTTTAATAAAATAAAAATCTGTCCGAGCAGTGTAGCCAAACCCGTCGTGTCGTTCCACTCCTTTTGCGAAAGAATGAACAAACTTTTTTCGGTGCGAATTCGGCCCCGATCAAGACTCCGAAACGACATAGGGATGACGAAATCGTCAGGCCATTTTCCGTGCCCCTTCTCAACCGTCAACGTCCGCGCAAACATGGACTAATCTTAATGTTATCAAATTTAAAAAACGCGTGACGACTGCCGATGTTAATCGTTAGAGAGAGTAGAAGCGCGACCGTTTCGCGCAGCTCATAAAGGTTGTTCAAGTCACCATGAAACACTGACACCTGTGAAACATTTTTGAAGCACTTGCTTACAGAAAAAGGAGCACGCCATGACGCGAATTTCGTTCGCCTCCTTTATATCGTTGATTGCATCCGCCGCAGTGTCACTACTGGTCGGCCCGAACGCATGGTCAGGTCAGACTACATTAAAGGACCTCGACAAATCGCCTGGCACGGCGCGGATTACGCTCCAGGATTTGGAGAGTAAAAAGGGGCTGCAAGTTCAGATGGTGGATGACGCGCTGGCGCTGGGCGTGCATCACGCGGCGTTCAATGTGGACTTGGTGGAAATGACCGCGACGCGTCCGGCCATCGAAAACGAATCCATCGCGTTCGAGGGCGAACGGTTTGAATTTGATCGACACTACGTTGAAATGCTCGACGCCACAATTCTCCCGCTCACGACGCGCGACGTATCCGTTTATTTGATCCTTCTCGCTTGCAATCCGAGCAAACCTGACCTGAATACTGCGCTCATTCATCCGCGTTTTGAGGCGACTCGAGCGCCGATTTCAGCGTTCAAAACTAGCGACCCGGCGAGCGCGAAACGCTTTCAAGCCAGCGTCACATTTTTAGCTCAGCGCTATATCGTAAATGGGGGTCCGCCGGTCCATTTCATTGTGGGCAACGAAGTCAACTCGCATGGCTTTTGGTACAACATGGGCGAAGCTCGGCTTGATGACGTGGTCGCTGAATACGAGCATACGGTGCGCTTGTGCCGGGATGCCGTGCGCGGTGTTTCGAAAACAAGCCGCGTGTTTGTGTCGCTGGATCATCATTGGGGCGCGAGTGCTTCGCCGAATGAGCCGCTGAAATCGTTTGGAGCGCGCGCGTTTTTGGACGCGTTCGCGCGGCGCGTCAAAGCGAACGGAGATTTCGGCTGGCACGTCGCGTTTCATCCGTATCCGGAGAATCTTTTTGACCCTCGGACTTGGAATGATCGCGACGCGACGTTGACGGTTGATACGCCGAAGATTACGTTCAAGAATATTGAGTTGCTCAATGATTTTATGAAGCGCCCGGAACTCATGTATGGCGGAAAACCGCGTCGGATAATTCTGTCCGAACAAGGCTTTCATACTGCGAACGGTCCAGAGGGCGAAGCGGTACAGGCGGCTGCTTATGCCTACGCGTATCAAAAGACGAAACAGCTCGACGGGATCGATGCGTTCATACTTCATCGGCACGTGGATCATTTGCACGAAGGCGGGTTGAATCTGGGATTGTGGACGTGTGACAAGGCGAACAATCCGGCGAAGAAAAAAGCAATTTACGACGTCTTCCGGGCGGCGGATACGTTTGATTGGGAAGAGGCGTTCCGTTTCGCGCTCCCGATCATTGGAATCAGTTCGTGGGCTGAGTTGCGATAGCGCTTACTCGATTGCGCCACATCAGGACATCGCACAAGGCGATCACGATGATCGACCACAGCGCCATGATCAACACGATTCCAGGAGTGAATTCGCGGCGATTGTAAAAATCGCCTGTTCCGCCCGAAGGCATTATATCCGGGTTCGCAATCGCCTGATACGACCCAATCCACACCGCGTATGTCAGCGGGCCGTGAACAATATCGAAGCGTCGGGCGCTGCGCGTTTGCGCGGTTCGAGCGGCATCGCTTTCTTGATACCACGTCGCAGCTACGGCCATCGGCGGGCTGAGTTTCATGACACTGTCGGCCAATTGCGCTGAGCGAGCCGCTCCGTTATTCTCGGATTTCGTCAGCCGCTCGATCGGTTCGCCGGACCAAAACAGTGCGCTGGCTAAAACGCAAAGCATCAATGCGCATGCTGTTTCCGGAGCGCGGTTGTTCGTACCACAGACGACGCGAAGGAGCGCGTGGACGGCGAACAGGAGCCCCGCTTGTGTCATCGACAGCAATGCCAGCGTCACAAAAACACGCGCTGTTTCATGATGCACGGGAGCCATGTAAAGTCCGGCGAATGCGCACGCCATCGGGACGCATGACTGCAACCACGCGCGGACATGAACGAAAATGGGCCGCGCGGGGATTTGTTCAGGCGCAGGTAAGAAGGCGAGCGCCAATGCAATGCATCCGAGATTCAACACGAAACTTGCCGTCATGGCGCTATAGGGATAATCAGGATCTGCTGCTGGAAGAAGTCGAGTCATCCCCAGAGGAAGCAAAAATCCCAGCGCGAAAGCGATGCCCGCGAGCAGCATGAAGCGGAAGCGGGAGATCATTTTTGTTCCGTCTGAATCGGTGCGACAGGCGCTTTTTCTTTGCCTTTGACAGTGTCGGTCAAATCGTCTTTCTTTAATTCACCGCCGCTCCACGGTTCGAAGATGACGCGGCATTTCGTTCCGCGCGGCGGGATCGAATACGGGTTCAAATTGTATCCACCTCCCTGATAGGGGTTGGCGTCTTTTGTATCCAGCAGCGTGTTCATGATGGCATATTGATCGTACTTGAGTGCGACGATGGATTTTTCGATGTCGGCGATGAACTCCATCTTGCCGTTGTCGAGCTTCTCAAATTTACTGCCGGTGAACGCGAACGGCGAGCGTTTCATGGGCTTGTGTGTCTGAGCATTTGTCGCGAAGAATTCAATCGGCACGCGGATCGTTTTTTTCGGGCCGCCGGGGGTTAGTCCCAGTTTTGCGTTGACGGGTTCCCACTCGTATTCGATCGAAATAAAAATACCGGCTTCCTTGGGCAGATTGATCGAACCGTGTTCGTCCATCTCGCCGGCGTAGGTGAATGCGCAGGCCAGGAGCGCGTAGCAAATGTCGCGCGGACGGGCGTAGACGCCGGCGACCGTTTCGTGCAATTTCGCTGCCGTATGTTTCATGCACACAAGATAATCGAGCGGACCTTGTTCGAGCACGAATTCACCGTTCATGACGATGATCTTGGCTTCGCGGTTGATCAATAAATTGGGATCGCCTGCGATGCCTTTCTCTTTTTCTTCGCCGAACGGAGCGACTTTCGACAGGTCCATCGGCTGCAAAGTCGTGGTGCTGGTGAGTCGGTCGCCGATGAGTTTTCGGACGAGAATCAATTGCTGGGACGCAAGCTTGACATCGGCCTCAACTTTGCGCAAGGGCTCGACCATGGCGTCACCCATCTTCTGCAACGCGTCGATAGCTTGAGTGCGTTCGGCTTCGTTTTCGGACGCAAGTGCTTTGATCAATGGACCGGTCACATCTTCAGCGGCGAATGAGGGAATGGTTCGAGTGATGATCGACGTCACCAAGAGGACTGGCATAAGCAGGCGAAGAATGTTAGATTTCATCGGTGGTCATTCCGGGTGGAAAAATTGGATTGTACACAGCGCTACAAAACGCTGTAGTGAAAATAGACAAATCATGTTGCAATGGGTGCATCACTGGACTTGTGGAGCTGTTCCCTCTCCCCTTGAGGGCAATGGCCCTAAGTTAAGCACAAGAGCGTAATGGAG
>JBAXUS010000346.1:0-4440 GCA_037129555.1 Planctomycetota bacterium | reverse complement strand
ACAAAATCCACGTAAACGATCTACACGCCACGCTGCTTGCTCTGATGGGCCTCGATCATGAGAAACTCACTTATCGTTACGCTGGGCGCGATTTCAGGCTGACCGATGTCGCGGGGCGAGTGGTGCGAGAGGTCTTCGCCTAGTGCAGACCACATCAATCTCCGAGCGTCCGCTGTCAAGATGGCGGTGGCTATTCGCAGTGTTGTTGATGCTCGGATCCATCATCAATTACGTCGACCGGCAAGCGCTGTCGCTGCTCGCCGAAACAATTCAGAAGGAATTGGTTCTGACCGACGTCGACTACGCCTGGATCACGCGCACGTTTCTGCTCTGCTACGGCGTGACGTACCTGCTCGCGGGACGAATGGTGGACCGGGTCGGTGAACGGGTTTCCGAAAGCGCCTTCATGCTCTGGTGGTCCTGCGCGAACATAATCACCGCATGGGCGACTGGGTTTCACTCACTGCTTTTCTTTCGCGGCTTGTTGGGCATCGGCGAACCGGGGCACTACAGCGTCGCTGCGAAAGTCGTCTCGAACTGGTTCCCGCCGCGAGAACGCGCTATTGCCGTGGGCATGTACACGATGGGCGGGACACTCGGCGCGGCCATTGCCGGTCCGCTCGTCTCAACGCTCGCGCTCCGTTTCGGCTGGCGGATGAGTTTCGTTTTAACGGGCTGCATGGGCGTGGTGCTCGCCACGATCTGGTACGCAGTATATCGACCGAACGCTGCCACGAAGTCCTTGCCTAATTTGACGCCTGTCCCGGCACCCAAACCCATCGCCATCCCACTGCGTGAGTATTTTCGCTGGCGCCCCATTTGGATCGTCGTCGCCGCGCGCTTGTTGACCGATCCGGTCTGGTATTTCTATTTGTTCTGGTTTCCGAAATTCATGCAGAAGCAGTTCCACTATTCGCTGGCCGACCTCGGAGCGACCATCTGGATTCCGTTTCTCGCGGCGGACGCGGGTTGTTTGTTGGGCGGCTGGGCTTCCGGCGCGCTCGTCAAACGCGGTATCGAGCCGTTGCGCGCGAGGCTGATCACGCTCGGTGTTTGCGCTGGCGCGATGCTTTCAAGCGTGGCGATTCCGTGGGCCGGGAGCGGAACGATTGCTTTGATACTGGCAAGCGTTGGCTGTTGCGCGGTGATGGCTTTCATGACGAATTGCGTCGCGTTGCCGATTGATATTTTCCCATCGTCGCGGCTCGGCACAGTGCAAGGGATCATCGGCACGGGCGGATCGCTCGGCGGATTTTTGTCGCAAGGATTGATTGCCTGGCTGATCAGCGCATACAGCTACAAACCTGTTTTTTACATCATCGCGCTGGCTCACCCGCTGGCATTTTCCCTCTTGAGTTTTTATCTCATCAAGTTCGTCGAACACCATCGCCAACATGTCTCGTCCGAGGAAACATCGCATGTCAACTGAGCCTAAATCCGGGACCACCATCGAGTACGTTGACGTCACGCGCGTTTTCGTACCGTATAAGAAAACGGTGCACTGGAGCGCCGGCATTCGTCCCGGCACGACGCGGCTGATTGTCCAGGTCCACACCGCCGACGGCACAGTCGGTCTCGGCGAAACCATTTGTCTACACGAATTCATTGAACCCGTCCTGACGAAAACCATCGTGCCGCTGTGCATCGACGAGGACGCGCACGACATCGAACGCATCGTGAGAAAAATCGACGGCGCCGGTTACTACCACCACAAACGCGCCGCCGTCGCCGCGCTCTGCGGACTGGAAATGGCGCTATGGGACATCGTCGGCAAGAAAGCCAACTTGCCGCTCTACAAGATTTGGGGCGGCAAATACCGCGACTGCATCGCTCTTGTGGCGTACCTGCAATCCAGCGGTGTCGAAGAAATCGCTGCTGAAGCTGCGGAGTTCTGCGGGCGCGGATACGGCACGGTGAAAATCAAACTCGGCAGCGGCGAAGAGCTCGATGTTGAACTGGTCAAAGCCGTGCGCAATGCGGTCGGCCCCGCTGTCAAAATTCGCGGCGACGTGAACGGCGCGTGGACCATCGGCACCGCCAAGCGACAGATGAAAAAACTAGAGAAGTTCGATTTGGAATATATCGAGCAGCCGCTGCCTCTCGATGATTTAAATGGTCACGCCGCGCTGCGCCGCTTGAGTTCCATTCCCATCGCGCTCGACGAAAGCGCGTTCACACTTCAAGACGTCATGAGCATCATTCGAGCCGACGCCGCCGACATGATCCTGATCGACCCGCATGAAGCCGGCGGACTGTGGCAGGCCCGCAAAGAAGCCATCGTGGCCGAAGCCGCCGGGTTGCCCGTCACGCTGCACAGCGGCGCGGAACTCGGCATCTCCACTGCCGCCTATCTGCATCTGGCAAGTTCGACGCAAAACCTGTCATTGGCCATCGACACACAGTACCACAACCAGTCCGCCGACATCGTGACCGTGCCTTTCAAACACGAGAACGGCCGGATGCAAGTTCCCGAAGGCGCCGGGTTGGGGATGGAACTGGATGAAGAAAAACTTCAGCGCTTCAAAACGGACGTGATCAACAACCCATACCTCGACCCGTCGCGCTCGCGCTGGTTTCCGGAGAAGCCACAGTATTGAACTCCGTTTGACAAAATATGCGGGACAACTTTCCCTCGTCGCTCATTAACGCGGTGACACGCCTTTCGCCTTCTTGATGCGATACATTTCAGCGTCCGCGCGCTCGAAAGCGATTGTGAGACTCTTTGTATGGTCGCGCATCGACATTCCAATCGAGGCTCTGATTCCGGCGACGGAAAGCGCGGCATTGATCCGAGTATTGAGGCTGTTCGCCGTCAACGGATTGCATTCAACACCAAGAACGGCGAACTCGTCACCACCTAATCGCGCCACGACATCTTGCGTCCTGACAGCATTTCGAATTGCCTTGGCTGCGGAAATTAGCAATTCGTCGCCCATTGCATGTCCAACAGAGTCGTTGATCTGTTTGAGACCATCCAGGTCGATCAGCAACACAACGGCCGCATGGCCAAATCGGATGCAGCGGCTTTCCTCGGACGCCATCAAGCGATCCCATCCACGCCGGTTGTATAGGCCGGTCAAAGAATCCGACATGGCTTCAACCTCCGCCCGTTCCGCGCGGCGGGACTGCTCGGTTTCCTTCAGGCTGGACTGTAGAATTGTGCTGAGAAGGCGCGCGAACAATTCGATCATCGGCAATTCGTTGAGAATCGATTCAGGCTGCGAGGAAGGATGGATTGCGCAGAGCGTTCCGAACAACGAGCCGTCGTGCTTTGCGAGCGGAACGCCGATATACGCGCCGATGGCCACTTGCTTGCCAATGGCTGCCGATGCGTAGGCTGGAATCTTCGCCGAGCTTGGGGCAACTCGGGGGCCGTTTCCCTGGATCATCTGCGAGCAGAACGAGTCGGTCCAATTAAAGACGGCCCCGTTGCCCACGTTGTAGCCGTGGTCTTCTGCTTGAAGAACGATCCAGTTCTCGCCCTCGACGCGCGTGACCATCCAAAGATCGAAGCCTAAACGACCATGCAAAAAGGAGAGCACCGCTCGGGCTGCAGATTCAAAATCTGGATATGCTTCGATATTTAACATGGTTGAAGTGCTGTCCAATGAAATGCCATCCAGAAGATTGTCTACTCAGCCGAGACCTTGCCCAATCTAATCTAATCGCGAATCGTCTTGACGGAATCGCCATCTGTAACGACAACATACGCCGGAATCCGCTTAATAGAAACGGTCACCGTCCCATCAGCTCGAACCAAAACTGGCTCAGCATTTCCGTAGAGATCAATCAGGCTGCATGTCGCCTTTGCTCCGACGCTCATTCGCACTGTGGCATCGGACAATTTATCATCGTGCCAAAGCCCCACCACTTGTCGGCGATCGTTTCCGCTGGCGTCCGCGAATGCGAAGAGCCATTGTCCCGGCACACTGGAATCGAGGCGGGTGTTTTTGGGCAACATGCGCAACAGGCCGATGGCGTGAATGTACGCGCAACCGGCGGGCTGCATTTGAAAAACGCTGTGTTGATTGAGCGTCTTGCGGTCTTTGCTTTTCCACGAACTCATCAGTGTCAACAGGCCGCGGAAACCGCTGTCGAAGTTTTGCGCCCACATCCACACGAATGCCGATGCGCCGCATCCCTTGGCGCTAAGCAGTCGCCGGACCAATTCATCCGGTGTCGAGCCGCGCTGTTCGACGCGGGTCAACCACAGAGGCTTGGGAGCTTTGAACTCGTTGCGCAGTTCCGCCAGCGGCCCGAGCATAAGCGCGGGATTCGCATCGAAGCAGGCGAACACATCGAAGGATGTTTGAGCCTCGCGAACCACCCGCTGTTGCATGTTGGGATTGAGATCGTGCTTGGAATCCTTTCCGACGGTGAAAAATCCGCCATTCAGGACGGTCAATTTTGAGTCCACGGATTTGATGATCGCGCTCGCGT
>JBAXUS010000345.1:0-4525 GCA_037129555.1 Planctomycetota bacterium | reverse complement strand
CGCCTTCACGCTTGACCACTTCCTTTTTCTCACCATCGCCGCCGCCTTCGCGCTTCACCACTACCTTTTTCTCACCATCGCCGCCTTCTTTGCCTTCTTCGCCGAACGCACGGCTCTGTCCGCCCGTCAAGCTGTACGACACGCCGTCGACGTTCACGTCCACCAGTCCCGAAACCACCACTACCAGCAATACCGTGCTGAGTTTCATCGAGTCCTCTCCTTTATTCTGATCCTCGCCTTTGCTCGCGGGCTTGAGTTCAACCGAGAACTCCGTGCCCAAAACCTTTATGCTTCCCGCTTTCGTTCTCACCCAAAATATGCCGGGTGCCTTTGCCACTTTGAAAGTGCCCTTGCCTTCAAGAAGTTCGGTCGCTTGGCGCTCTCCCTTGGCCGCGGGATGCAGCGCGAACACCGCGTCTTTTTCGAGCGTCACGCGTGACGTATCCGGCAGCGAAATCTCAGTCGCTTCCGTTGCGCGGACGGGCGTGTCCAATGCGATCGAACGTGTCGCGGAACCGCCGACCGTCACACGCCCCGTCAGCACCTGCGCGCTTTGCGCCGAATCATCGTTCGCGCCTCGTCGCGCGATCAGCCAATATCCGCAAATGCTCAATGCCAGCACAATCGCCGCCGCAGCAGACCAAGTTAGCGGCAAGCGCCAAAAAGAACGCTTGGGACGGGCCCGGGGCAGCGCCGCTGAAACGCGTTGGAGAAAGGAGGCCTCATCGACGGGTGGCCGCATCCGTGCTGCAACGTTCTCAACAAAGGCTTCTGCCGTCGGTTCCGCCTCCAGCCGAAGTAGTGCATCGAGTTGGAGCTGCTGACGAAGTTGAGCGCGCAATTCGGGACGATTGTGCAGCATCTCCGTCACCATTTCGTCATCGTGTGGCTCGGCTTCGCCTTCGATCAGTCGTGTCAATGCTGCTTGCAGTTCATCGGGTGTTGGTTGAGTATTCATTTTATTAATGTTGCTCCGCCAATCGTTGTGTGATGCAGTCGTGCAGCGCCGTTCGGAGTCGGAAGAGCGCCTGCCGCACATCATTTGCTTTACGCCCCTCACGACTGGCGATCACGGTGGGCGCAAGGTTCTCAAAGTAGCGTTGTTGAACCAACCGGCGCCCGCGCTCCGGCAACTCCGCCAGACAACGCTTCAACGCTTCAGTCAGTGCCGGGTCATTGGATATCGACGCCGACTCGTCGCCATTCAGGATTTCCACTACATGCTCTCCGAGCATACGCTGTCGCCGTTCCTCACGTCGCAGTTCCTTGCTGACAAGAAATCGAGCGATGGTGCGGACCCATGCTCCAAAATTTGTGCCGCGCTCGAAGGTCTGCAGCTTCTCGAAAGCCACGACGAAGGCCTCCTGCGCCACATCATCGACAGCCTCCGCCCGCATCCCGAGACTGCGCACGAATGCTCTCAGCCCAGCTTGCTCAAGGCGAACCTGCTCGATGAACCAATCATGATCTGGAAAATGAGTACCCATACAAAACGACACCCGCAGCTGTCGAACCGTTACGAATTGATTCAAACATTTCAGCCTGAACCTGAAAATCTCCAAGATTCTTTACACGATTATTTTGTGGTTGGTGCTGCCGCGTGATTTCAAAATGCTCTTCCTCTATTCCCTCACTTGATCCGCCCGCGATATGCCACGGAATACTGACCGGAAACATAAACGATGTTCCGTTTCGCATCCCATTCCCAGTTGCCGCGAAAATGGCCGGCGTCGTTGAAATCAATCATCTCCGCATTGGTCCACGACTCGCCGGCATCCCTAGTGATCCACACGTCGTTGCGACGGCCATAGTCTCCGCCGTCCCCGACGCGCGTCACGAGCAACATTTCCTTTTCACTTGTGCCGAACAGGGGACCGCGAGCGACTCTGTTCGTGCCCGGCAGGCTCTTACCGTAAAGGCTCCAGCTCTTGCCTCCATCGGTGGACAGGATCGTTCCTTCCATCGCCCGGAAGTAAAGGTTTGGACCAAAGTGAATCAGTTCGCTCTCAAGCGTGAATTCGGCCACTTTCGTCCACTCGCTCCCGCCGTTCGAGCTGAGAAAAATTCCCGGGGACATCTGCTTTCCTTTTTCATCCGCCGGTTTCTCCGAACGGATGAGCGTCGTCGCATTCACAATCCCAACTTTATATAGTTTGCTTGCACCGGGCTCACCCAGGGGCGCGGGCAATGGGCTTAACGTCGCGCCGCCGTCCACACTGAGCAGCAATTCGCCTTTCGTGCCGGAGCTGAGGATGACTTTCGGTGGCATGGATGTCTCCATATCCATGTCGATGAAGTTCGTCACTTTCTTGTCGAGGTAGGTCAAGGTCGTGCCGCTGTCGGCGGAAACAGCCACGAGGCCACTGAGGCTAAAGGCCACGCGACCGGAGCCGTGGAAGACTTTGGCACCGCTCACTTTTTCAAAGCCCTTGCCTTCCACTTTCGACCACGTATCACCCTGGTCGCTGCTTTTCCAGGTCCCCATTGCGTGACTCAGGCTCGCCATCACATCGCCGTTGGGCAGCAGGACGAGCGGCCCGTAGCCCAGATTGGAATAGTGGTAGATTCCCTTCATTCCCAGATCTAGCTTCCGCATGAGTTGGTAATTAATCGGCTCCCAAATTCCGATCTTCATGGGTTGCGGGGTTTCGCCAAACTTCGGTTTGGCCGTCGGCGGCGGGATGGGACCGAGCGGTGGGGCTACCGCCTTCGCCTTGGGATCCAGCGCCGCGAGGGTCTTCGCGTTGTAGACGTCGTAGGTTCGTCCTTTGTCGATCTTCAGAACGCGCTCCCATGTTACCGTCGCCTTTTGATCCTTCTGGATCGTCTCAAAAGTCGTGGGCTCGCCGTTGAGGGTGATGACCGTCGTGGGCAGCAGATGGAGCTGAAAGTTATTGATGCTTCCCCAAGCATTTTTCGCGGCATCCGGCGGCGAGCCTCGGATGCCAAATACCTGCGCTTCCACTTCGACATTGAGGATGACACCAGCGACGGTTCCTTCTTTTGGCACCGGGTCCGCGTCTGCGGCAGATGCTGGCTCCACGACGGACACAGCGACCAGCAACGCCAAAGTGAAGTGGAGCACTACCGAGGCTCTTTTGGGTAAAGTCATCGAATCGAAATCCTACAGAGTTGTGCGCAGCTAATTTTCAGTGCAAGCCCTTCTTTGCATCCTGTCCAGATCCTGCCTACTGTGGCGATGCTAGTTTCAACTTCCACGCGTCACCGCTGAAGCAGTTCGCATAGAGTAAGTTGCGTTCCGAATCCCAGCCGAAGTACCACAGTGCGCCGCGCCAATGGCGGCTGCCGGTGGGCGCGCTGGTCATTTCATTTTTGGGCTCACCCCATGCGCTCGGTGCGGCGAAAAAAGATGCCGCGAGTTTCCATGTCTTACCGCCGTCGCGCGTGATGGAGAAACCATCTTTGTAGGAGACCACCATCATCTCATGTTCGCTCTTGCCGAAGTAGGGGCCGAACACGATGTTCTCGACAGGCGATCCGCACACGCTCCACGTTTTCCCGCCGTCACGCGAGACCACGACGCCCTCTTTCGCCGCCCAGTAGATGTTGGAGCCGTAGTGAACCGGACAGGTGCCATACAGCGTGTAGTCGGAAACCTTTTCCCAAGTCTGGCCAAGATCGGAGCTCAAGAAGATGCCGGGATTCGGCGGAGTTTTCGCGTCCTCTTTCACCTCACCGCGAAGCAGCGTATTGGCGTTGGCGACGCCAGTGCGCAGCCAACACCTTGATTCTCTCAGGACGGGTGGCGACCAATCCCATTTGCCGCCGCCATCGGTCGTCTGGACAAACATTCCGCCAAAAAGCTCTCCATGATGGACGAAGCCCAGAATGGTCTTTGGCGGCATGTTGGCCGAGAGGTCCATGTCTCCTGCGAAGACATTCAGATCGCCCTGAAACGGAGGCGTGTTCTTTTTGGTGACGGTCACGATCGGCTTCTTGATTTGCGTCCAGGATTTGCCGAGATCCGACGACACCGCGATGGGACCATCCATCGTCAAGCCGATGCGATCCGGGTAATACACCTTCAAGCTGAGCGAGCTTTGCGCCACGCCCTTCATCCAATCCTCGCCCCATTTGCTCCAGGTCGCGCCCTGGTCTGTGCTGCGATGGAGGCCCTTGTCGTTGTTAATCACGCCCACGTCGCCATTGGGGAGGACGAACAGTCCCTGAAAGTGCGTCATGTAGATGGGCGTCTTCTGCGGCTTGCCGCCCGGCTCTTTGGGCGGGATTTCACGTGGCACATCGACACTGAGAGTCTTGGCGAGTTCGGCGGTGATGTTCTGCCACTCGGTCTTCGTCTCAACGGCCAGCGTGTTCTCAACGAATAACGAAAAGCCGATGAAACCAACGATGAGGGTGCTCAAGGCTTTCATAGTGCTGCTACTTCGATTCTTCATTTGATACGTTCCTGAAATGTGATCGAATTCGTCTCACACGACTTCCGCTTATGCCTTGAAATCAATCCCGGATTGCGTGCCGGTGCTGTCGGCGAATTTGTCGATCT
>JBAXUS010000344.1:0-4565 GCA_037129555.1 Planctomycetota bacterium | reverse complement strand
TCTATATTATCGGCACTTCATGCTTACCGCTTTAACTGTGCGCGAGTCAATAAGCGCCTAACTTATTAACATTCGAAGAATGTTATTTCATAGGAGAGAGAATCGCAATAGTGTCATGGAACACCAGGTAGTGCGTAGCTGTCGCGGCGAAGCTGACGATTTCAGTGGTCGAGTGCAACGCGGCGCGTGCGGCCGGCGGAAGTCATATAAAACGAACGAACGCCCGCGCCCCGGCATCAGTCCCGATCTCTTCAATCATTTCCTTCTGGACAGGGCGGTTTTCATGTCGTTGGATGAGTTGGGGCCAGCGCTGCCGACGTTGGAACGTGTGCTCGTCTCATGTCCGATGAGTCGCGAACTTGCCGACGCGTACAAGAAACTCGACGACGAACTGCGCGATGCAATAAAGAGCCACGTGAATGGCAAAGGGCCGCCCGGCTTGGCCGCGACTCGCGTACAGGCGCTCGATGCTTACCTTGATAAACCGTGGGGTTGGTCGCCGATCACCGCGCCGACGTACAACGAAAATGGCCAGCGTTGTGGCACTGAGGCGGTCGCATGGCCGGCCGATCTGGGCGAAGAACATGAGGACAGCAAAGACAAGAAGCTGGTCGAGATCGTCCGGGCGGAATTAAGCGAAGGTCGCCGGTGTGCCGTCTACCCTCAGTTCACCGGCGTCCACGACGTTCGTCCGAAGTTGCTGAAGCTCCTGACCGACGCCGGCATCCGCGCGCTGATCATGCCTGATACTGTGAAGCCCGAGGCGCGCGAAGACTGGATCGAGAAGCATCTCGATGAAATGGACGTGCTCATCGTTCATCCGAAGCGTGTGATGACCGGCCTTGACCTGATCGCATTCCCATCGTTGATCTGGTTTCAAACCGGCTATTCCACCCACGTGCTCAGGCAGGCATCCGCCCGCGCTCGCCGCCCGATCCAGACGCAGCCGTGCAAAGTTTTCTTCCTGTATTACGCCGGGACGATCCAGGAACAGGCGCTAGCGTTGATGGGCGAGAAAGAAGCGGCGAGCCAAGCACTCGAAGGGACGTTCGACACGAACGCGCTCCGGGCCATGATGAACGGCGGAGAGTCAGACGACATCATCGCCGCGCTCGCCAGCACGCTGGAGACGGGAAAGAAGGTCGATGCCCGCGCAGCATGGAAGCCTCCTTTGATCGCGCCGATCATCCCGGAAATTCCAACCGTCAAACGCAAGACGGTTGCGAAGTCAGCCACAGCAAAATCGTGGGCACAGGGATTCTTGTTCGACATCGGCGTTGCCGCCGAACCCGAGCCCATTCTTGCGGGCGCTTGATGCGCTCGCAGTCAACATTCGAAGAAAACTTAAAAGGAATCCTTGATTATGGACACGGGAAAAGTCATCAAAGCCGTCGTGGTTGCCGCAGTTGTCGCGCTCGCTGGCGTCCTGACAGAAGAATTCGCCTCGAAGCCGTTCAACAATGAATAAACCTGGAGACCAAATCGTGTCGAAATTGAAACGCGTATCGCGTCTTCGTACGCGCGATGCGCCGCAGTTTTACCAACCGCGCGTCGAAGCCGCGCTGCACGCGCTCGCCAATGCGTTGGTCGGATGCCAGATGCTCGTTCGCTACATGTCGGCGCAACAGGGGCCGGATTGGCGCGAATTAGATAATTTGCTCAACGCGGCCGATGCGGATTTCAAAAAGGCGAAGCAATGGCTCGACAAGCGCCACAAGAGAGGAGGGCATCATGCCTGAATGGGCGTGGAGTGTTTGAGTGTTTTATCGGCGGCGACCAGAGCCGGTACGATCGAGTTCGCGAAGGTCGTCGCGGACGAACTTGCCAATAAGAAGAAAGGCATGACGTGAACATTGGGAGCCGGGCGCGATGGATGCGCCCGGCTCCATGCAGTTTTCTTTTTCCTATCAATTCGAGCGGTCGCTTATCGTTGGAATAATCGCAGCCCATTGCGTTCGAAATTCTTCCACGTCTGAATCTTCAGGCCCAAGTTTCAACACCACGTCGCAAAACTTCTCCCGCGCCGCTGCCGTCCGAATGGTGTCCTATGGCTATCAAATAGCCTTGTGGCTGTGATTCAATTTACTTGAGCACAATCAATCTGCGAATAGTCGTCGTTGGCGTGTTGGATGAACGACGATCTCGTCCACTTCTCGTCGCCCATCGCGGCCGCTATGGCGAAGTCGTTGATGGATCGGATTGCTTGCTCGGATTGCTATTGCGCACAAAGATTTCAAATTTTCACGGTAACTTTTCGACTCGCTCTGCTATCGCTTTACGTAGAATGGAAGTAAACCATCGGCGTAGGAGTAAGTGCGAAGGGCGGAGCCGTGACTGACTTAGAAGCTCAAATCCGGCGTGTTCAAGCCGGTGACCTTGGGGCGTTTGATTTCATCATTCGAACGTTTGAAGGCCCGTTGCGCGCCTGGACCATTGCTCATTGTCCGCCGGGCGGCGACGCTGACGACGTCGCTCAGCGAACGTTCATTGAAGTCTTTCGAAGCATCTCAAAATACAGTCCGGGAACTGACTTTCGAGCGTGGCTGTTTACTGTAGCGCGTTTTCAGATGCGCGCCGAGGTCACGCGCTTGATGCGGGTCGCAGACTACCACCAGCGTTATGCGCCGCGAGCGTTCGTCGAAGAACTTTCGCGCCGTGCGGAAACTACTGAAAACGAAGACCATGGACGTCTCGAACTTCTGAAACTCTGTATGCAAAAGTTGTCCGAGCCCAATCGTCAGATGCTGGCCGAACGCTATGAAGACGGTTTGCCGCTTGAAGAAATCGCGCGCCGTGCCAAGCGTTCTCTGGGCGCGATCAAAAAACATCTCTTTGTCTTGCGTTCCAAGTTACTGACGTGCGTGCAGACCCATGGCACCGGGGAGGTCGCATGAATCCGGAACGCCTCGATGAACTGTGCGCCATGCTGCTGGAAGGCGAGCTGAATGAAGCGCATTCGCTGGAGTTGCAGACTATTCTGGAATCGTCTCCTGAATTGCTGAAGCGAACAGCCGATCTTTATGAAATCCACCGCTCGCTTGGCCAGATCCATCAGCCCCATGATGCAGCGCAATTCGCGCAAACGACGCTGGCACGCATGCACACGGATCGGGAAGCGTTCATCGGGACGCTGAAATACCGGCTGCGTGAGGCGGCACCACGGCCGCTGAAACGTCGATTCTCGCTTTTCAAAATCGCCGCACTGGCCGCTGCGATGGTCGCGTTTGCCCTGTTGATTTACAGCCTACTTGTGTTTTTGGATGTCTCGCCGCCGCACGGTGTGGAGACGGTTGCAAGCATTCCAACACAACCGGCCACTCGCGTCGCCACGCTGGTGCGATTCGCCCATGCGCGCTGGGAACCGGACGTCACGATGACCGCCGGTCAGCGCCTCGAAACCGGGCCGCTGCGGCTGAGCACCGGTGAGGCCATCCTTCTATTTGACAGCGGTGCGATTGTGGCGGTTCAGGCACCTGCGCGCCTGCGGCTGGAGTCGCGTGGAATGATCCGCGTGGACCAGGGCCGCTTGACCGTTCGAGCCGCAGGCGACGCAGCGGGCTTCACTGTCCGAACGCTCTCGGGCGATGCGCAGGATCTGGGCACTGAATTCACGGTTTCCGTGCAGGTTTCCGGATCAACGGAAGTTCACGTTCTTCAGGGCGACGTCGCCTGGCTTGCAACCGCCGGCGCGACGCCCACGCGCGTTTTGCACGCCGGCGAGGCTGCGCGTTTCGATTCGGTGGACAAAGTTCAAGGTCATCCGATTGTCTGCGCTGCTCAGTCGATCGACGATTTCGTGCGACAGCTCTCCGCCAGTCTGCCCCCGGCTGTGCCGACGGTCTATGAAGGGTTTGACTATCCGCCAGGCGACATGTCCATCGAAACGGCGTCCGGCGGATTTGGATGGAAGTATCCGTGGCGGCTTCGCAAAGGCGACGAACTCACCCGTGAAACAGATACGAGTTCAACGTTTAGTATTGCTCCGACGAGCCTGACTTTTCCATTTCAGCAGGCTTCGACAGGTGGCGCGCTCAATCTGCCACCCGGACGTTCGTATCGGGTGCGCGAACTCGCCGATCCCATCGACCTCGGTCGCGACGCTATTTATTACATCAGCTTCCGAGTCCGTCGCGTTGGAGCGCCGCCGACTGGAAGCAAAGAGCGGCCTTATTTTCGGCTGACCCTGCGGAATTCCACTGATTTCTGGACTCATTCCGTGGGCGTCGGCTATCCGGAATCGTTGCATCCGACAGTACTGCTCTCCGGCCGAGATACGTTCGCAGCGCCAATTATTGTGGAGCCCGATAACACAACATTCTGGGTGCTCAAAATCGTTGCGCGACGTAACCATCAAGATGAAGCGTATCTGAAAGTCTTCAACGCGGGCGAAGCGATCTCCGCGTTCGAACCCACGCCTTGGAGCGTGGTGACCGATCGGTTCCCTGCTGAAGGGATTCTGAATTTGGTCGTGGTGACCGGAAGCGGACCCGTTCCGCATGTCTTCGACGAATTGCGCATCGGTCGAACCTGGGATTCAGTCGTGAGCAAAAAATGATGTAAAATCG
>JBAXUS010000343.1:0-4590 GCA_037129555.1 Planctomycetota bacterium | reverse complement strand
GGCCCGCACACGATCACGTTTAAATTTCACAGCGCAAATAACAACCACGGCATGTTGGATTGCTTTGTTTTCACGTCCATTCCGTTTGTTCCCAGCGGCGTGTTGAAGCCCGGCGAAAAAGGTGGGGCTTCGGTTCCAGTTGCAGCACTCGGCGGGCGCTGGGCGTTCAATCCGCCGAAAGACGAATTCAGTCCCAACGCACTTTTTGATCTGCGCTCGTTGAACGAAAAAGTCGCGGGCGAACACGGCTACGTGACGCGCTCTAAAGATGGCAACGATTTTGTACTGGGTAATGGCGACCCCGTCCGCTTTTGGGCGTTGAACACGAACGCGTACGAAAAGAACAGCAACGACCTCGCCCGCCACGCTCGCTTCCTCGCCAAACGCGGCATCAACATGGTCCGCTTTCACGGCAACGTCACACCTACCGACGGCGCATTGAACGACATCGAAACGAAGGAACGCGAGCGCCTGTGGAAGCTCGTTGCTGCGATGAAAAACGAAGGCATCTACACGACCTTCTCGCCGTATTGGGCTGTCTCATCGCGCGTGAAACCGTCGATGGGCGTCCTCGATTCCGACAAAGGCAAGGAGATGGGGAAGCTGTTCTTCGATCCGAAATTGCAGGCTGCGTATAAATCATGGCTGAAACAAACGCTCACTGAAAAGAATCCGCACACCGGAATCCCGCTCGCTCAAGACCCGGCGCTCGCGATCATTCAGATTCAAAATGAAGACTCGCTGCTCTTCTGGACTACTCAGGGCATCGGTGGCGAAGGCTTGGCGGAATTGCGGCGACAGTTCGGAAAATTCGCAACGACGAAATACGGCTCACTCGATAAAGCGAAAGAAGCGTGGTCGAACACGGCTGCTCCCGGCGACAACTTCGCTGCGGGTGAACCGGGAATCTTATTGATCTGGGATTTGACCCAGCGCAAAGGTAGCGCAGGGCAACAGCAACGCCGCTCGGATCAGCTCGAATTCTTCACGACACTCATGCGAGATTTCAATGCCATGATCGTTGATTACATTCGTAAAGATCTCGGCTGCAAAGCGCTGATCAATGCCGGGAATTGGAAGTCTGCCGACAACGTCACGATGAACGACGCTGAGCGGTATTCGTACACGACGACCGACATCATGGGTGTCAACCGCTACTACGGCGGCGCACATACTGGAAAAAATGCAGGCTGGGCGATCGTCAACGGCGACACCTTCACAGACGAGTCCGTGCTGCTGAATCCGCGCGCGCTGCCTGTGAATTTGAAGCAGGTCGAAGGGCATCCGATGATCATTTCAGAAAGCTCGTGGGTGCCGCCGCAAAGTTATCAGTCCGAAGGTCCGTTCACCATTGCCGCGTATTCGGCACTCACCGGCGTGGATATTTATTATTGGTTTGCGACCAGCGAGGAAGCGTGGCGACAACCCGGCTCGGCCAACGGGTTCATGCCGTCCGAAAGCAAGTGGACTTGCGCAACGCCGATGTTGATGGGTCAGTGGCCGGCTGCGGCGTTGTTGTTCCGAAAAGCGTACGTCAAGAAAGGCGCACCCGTCGTCAGCGAACAACGCTCGCTCACTGATTTATGGTCCCGAAAAACACCGATCATCGCCGAAGATGCCGGCTACGATCCGAATCGCGACAAGGACAATTTCTCCAAAGAATCGAACATCCAGGACGGCATCAATCCGCTCGCGTTTCTCGCGGGTCCGGTCGTCACGATGTACGCTGGCGATCCATCAAAGAGCACGGTCGTCGATCTGAAACTGTACATCGACGATACGACGAAAGTCGTCAAATCTGTCACCGGCGAACTGGCGCTCGATTTCGGAAAAGGCGTGTGCACGATCAACGCGCCGAAAGCTCAAGGCGTCACCGGGTTCCTGAACAAACTAGTCGACATCAAACTTAACGACATCGCGATTCATTCTGGAAACGACTACGCGACGGTGCTGGTCGTTGCATTGGACGACAAGGATATTAAATCGTCCGGGAAATTACTCGTCCAAATCGGCACGTCAGAGCGCCCGACTGGATGGGCGACGAAGCCCGTAAAAGTCGGGAAGCGCGATGGTGAAATGGTGACGAGTTTTGGAAAAGCGCCGTGGCAAATCGTCGAAACCGACGTGACGTTAACGATTGAAAACGCCACGCTGAAAACAGCGCACGTGCTGGATGTGAACGGCATGCGAGTCCGGGACATTCCGCTTGAAGCAACTGGAACGGGCAAAAAAGTGGTGCTGCCGAAAGACGCGATGTATGTGGTGTTGGACTAAATTCGAAACTCGATCAACACTCGACCAAGCGCATTACCGAACTTATACTTCGACTTTCCTGTATAGACTTCTCTATTATAAACGATCATATAAACGTGAAAGGTGGTTTTAAGAGGGTGGCTTCGCGATGAAAGTCAATATTGAAGTGACCGCCGGGCCTGCCCGAGGCAAAGTCTTTTGCATCGAGCAGGCTGACTTGTTTATCGTTGGTCGCGCGAGGGACTCGAAGATTTCGCTACCCAACGATCCTTATCTTTCACGCCAGCATTTCGTCCTTGAAATCGCTCCGCCAAATTGCCGCATCACCGACTTGGGTAGTAAAAACGGGACGTTCGTCAATGGTATTCGTTACGGCGGACGCAAGCCGGATCCCAACGTGAAGCAAGCGCCGGAAGGCGTCATGTCCGTGTCGATCCGGACTGGCGAAATTGTCGTCGGCGACACGCGCATGAAAATCCAGGTGGACAGCCGCCTGGGCGACGGAACAAAAGCCCGAGGCCGTTCGTATCCAGGCCCCAACCGTCGCGCCAATCCACTCGTCGTGGCGTCATCCTCCATGAGCGACGTCCCGGCACCGGGTGGCGATTCGAGTCTCGGATTTCTCGCGGCGCGGCCTCCGGCTCCAAGCTCCCAAAGTTCTCCGCCCAACGTGTCCGAGCCCAATCAAAGCGCGGGCGCGCAGCATGTTTTCACTGTCCCGGTGAGCGGGATTCTTCCGCGCTCGGAAGCGGAACTTAAACGGATGATGACGTCATCGTCCGACCTCCCGCTGATCCCGGACCATCCGTTCGATCCCAACATCACTCACGCTGCAAGGCCGGTTTCCGGCGGATTCCCAGCCATGGAATCGCAGCGTCCGGGCTCGGGCGAAGGAACGCTTTTGGAGCAACCGCCGCCAGGCGTTGAAGCCGACCACACAGTCCTTGAGCGGCTGGAATCCGACGCGACGCCTCCGGGCATTCCATTAGATTTCGACGAAGTCTTAATGTGCATGCTCTGCGGTAAAGACGTGACCTCCGAAGTGGGTGCGCGCGGACGGATCGCTGGCGCGGAATACGTCTGCCACGATTGTCGCGCGAGTCGTGCGTTTGCCGTCAAAGAGCGGCTCGCCAAGAAAATTTCAACGTCCGCCACCCGAACGCCAAGTCCTCAATTTCCCGCCGTGCCAGGAATGGATTACCGACGTTATTCGAGCATTCAATATCCGGGCTACGATGTCATCGATGTGCTCGGAAGCGGCGGGATGGGCGTGGTCTATAAGGCGATCCGCCACTCCGACGGCTTGGTCGTCGCCATCAAATCGTTATTGCCAAACGTCCCGGTGAGCTTTGAAAACTACCGCATTTTCCACCGCGAAATTGAGATCACCCGCAAACTGAAACATCCGAACATTGTCGAAGTTCTCGACCACGGTCACGTGAAAGGCGCGTACTTCTGTGTCCTCGAATTTGTCGATGGATTAAGTCTCAAAGACTATTTGATACAGATGAACGGAAAGCTATCGCTCAAGCAGGCGGCACCGTTGATGCTAGACGTACTATCGGGATTGGCGGCGGCTCACCATGCCACCATCGAAACGCGCGCGTCAGGGCCGAAGATGCAATCGGGAATCGTGCACCGCGACTTGAAGCCTGAGAATATTTTACTGAAGCGGGATGCGTTCGGATGGTCGCCGAAGATCGCTGATTTCGGTATCGCGAAAAGCTTCGAGTCTGCGGGCATGACGGACATGACCATCGCCGGGGTGTGCGGAACGCCGACGTATTGGCCGCGCGAACAATTGACTCACTATCGCTATCTGCACCCCGCAACGGATGTGTTCTCCATCGCGGCTGTTTTTTATGAATTGCTCTCCGGAAAGTGCGCGCGCCCGGGTATGCAGGAAACGCTCGTCCAATGTCAGCGACGCAGCGTCTCACCGGAGCTCGCCGACTTCATGCGCGTGATTGGCAACAATCCAATTTTGCCAATCCGCGATGTCGTCCCAACAGTTCCGCACGCCGTCGCGCTCGTGATTGACAAAGCGCTATTGGAAGTCGAAGTCCCGCTCGACGAAGTGGAGATGCGCGAAACGCTTCAGCGGCTGCGTTATCCTGACGCCGGTGTATTCCGAGCTGCATTAACGCACGCGTTCAAAGTTGCGAACATCGGAATATAGCGCGTGAGATTTAACTTTTCTTTATTTGCGCGCCCGGTCAAAATACGTAGCCGTATTTGAGGCAACTGCCCTGTGTCAACGATGCCAGAAAAAGATCCGTCGCGCCCGGCCCGGCAACGGAGACGGTTTGAGGACACGCCCCCGGGCGACGCCCCTCC
>JBAXUS010000342.1:0-4594 GCA_037129555.1 Planctomycetota bacterium | reverse complement strand
TTGTCGTGTGAGAATTCCATGGTGCCGTGTCCGTGCCTTTTGTAATGAATCATCCCGACGGGTACGTTTTCTCGCGAAAATTTTAGAATTTCCAACGAGACGATGAAGAAATCGCCCAATTCTGGTGCATTCCACCTACTAAACAACACGCCGCTTTTAAATTTCAATAATTTGCGCGAGAAAACGCGGGTGTCAGGATGAATCTCTACAGCAACCTGAACTTTCTAATTTCAATGATTCGTTCGACAGGCCCCTTATCGTCTGGAATAAGCATGATGAAGCGACTGGCACTTGCTCTGGCTTTAGTCCTCGTGTCCTGTGTCACGGCGTTGGCTTACGTGGCTATTATCAACAAGGCTGACCACTCCGAAATCCACGTCGTACCGACGCCAGCTAAAGTGGTGATTGACGGCAAGCTTGACGACTGGGATCTCTCGGGCGCAATACTGATGTTCCTCGACCCGTCGAGCAAAGATGCATACTCCGTGCGCGGCGCGATGATGTACGACAAGGAGTTCCTGTACATCGGCGCCCGCGTCAAGGATCCGACGCCGATGCTCAACAACTACTCTTTCGGCGGCGAGGCTGGCAAGGCGTGGGACGCCGATGCGATCCAGATATTCCTCGTCTCCAATCCCGACATCAAGTCGGACGCCTCGATCCAGAGCGGCGGGCGGATGTCGGCAGAGGACCAGCGGTTTGTGACGACCTTCTGGCTGTGGTATTCCACCCAGGACAAGGCGGCCGGCTTCTTCTCGCAGTATACCCTGAAATACCAGGATCCGACGCTGAACCCGCCCGGCGTGGTGGGTGCCTTCGTCAAGGATGAGGACGGCAAGGGGTACACTCTCGAATACCGCATCCCGTGGAAGGTGCTGCGCGCGCCGCGGGAGATCGTTGCCGGCGACAAGATGCAGTGCCAGTGGCAGTTGATGTGGGGCAACGACCTGGGCACCGCGACACGCTGTGGCATGACCGATGTGCGCCGGGGCACGAGCGGCGACCTGGGCTATATGGGGCCGTCGAGTTGGGGAACGGCGATTTTTGAAAAGACCGGGAACTTGAAGTTGCCAGAGAAATCCACCGCAGGCCGGGCCGACGGCCACATTCCAATTTCGTTCACGCTGGAGAAACCCGGCAAAGTCAGTCTGGCGATTTACAACAACGACGGCAAACTGATCCGTACAGGTCTTGGAGCCCAGCCCTATCCGGCGGGTTCGCAGACGTGGCTCTGGGATGGATTGGACGATTTCGACAAGCCCGTCCCTGCGGGAAACTATACTGCAAAACTCTTGACACACGACGGGATTGGGCAGAAGTTCGTGTGCGATATTGGCGTGAGTGGCACCCCGCCGTATCAGACCGAGGATGGCACCGGAGGCTGGGCCGGGGACTACCGTTTTCCTCAGTCCATCGGCATTGACGGCGATATCGTTCTGCTCGGCACGGCAATCTCCGAGGCGTCACAGCCTACCATTCGCACCGATCTTGATGGTAAAAAAATCTACGGCACGGCCGCGATGGGTCACGCTGTGGTGCTGCACAAGGGCTTCGGTTACTTCCTTAGCGCAGGCGGTGCGAAGATTACCAAGATCAGGCTCGATACCGGACTGCTCGCGCCTTTCACCAGCGGGCGGCCCGAGACGTTCATCGCAGCCAAAGAGGCCGATGGGAGCGCTGCGGATTGGATCGCCCGGACCTGGCAATTCCAAAGCATCGCCGCCATCGGTGATCAAATGGTCGTCAGCAGTTTGACCGAAGACAAGCTATATCTCCTAGACCTGGCTTCGGGCGAGGCTCGCGGCGAAGCGGTCCTGCCCAAGCCCTACGGCTTGGCCATCGGACCGGATGGAGGACTCTACGCGGTCAGTGGGAAGGCGGTGGGGCGCTATGATTTGAAGTCGAAGAAATTCACGCCGATTGCCGACGAATTGGACGGGCCAAAGCACATCGCCCTCGACGCAGCGGGCAATGTTTACGTTTCGCTTCAAGGCAAGACAATGCAAGTGTGGAAAATTGCTCCAGACGGCAAGGTCGTCAGCAAATATGGAATCGCCGGGGGGCGGCCTGAAGTGGGTAAATTTAATCCTGCCGGAATGCTGAAACCCCACGGCATCGGCATGGACAAGAACGGACGATTGTGGGTGGCGGAAGCCGATTCGCAGCCGAAACGGTACTCGGTTTGGAACCCGGACGGCTCGCTATGGAAAGAGTTCTTCGGCTCCATGGATTACTCGACCTCCGCCTATCTTGATTCTGCTAACCCGGAATTCATTTATGCCCAATGCGTGCGCTATCGCGTTGATTTTGAGAAGGGGACTTGGTACCCAGATGCGACGATTCTGCGCAAACGCGAGATGGAAGGAGTGCCATTGGGCGCGCCGAGTTCGCACGACGGCGCGGCCATCGTGACCGTTCAGGGGCGAACCTTCGTGTTGGTCGGAAACAACGGGCTGACGATCTATGAACGGGTCGGCGATGAATACCTTCCACGACTCGCCTCCTACACGGCCATGAAGGAAGAGATCCCGCTGGGCAAGGACGGAAAGCCGAACCCGAAAGCAAAGCCGAAAAAGGTTAAGAAGCCCACCCTGTGGGTGGACGAGAACAATGACGGGATGGTTCAGCCAGAGGAAATCCGCGAGACTGCGTCTCTCTGGAGTTACCAGTGGACCCCCTGCGTGGATGCCAAGCTGAATCTATATCTGTTGACCGGGACCCATTGGGCCTCACAAGGCGGGGCCAAGACCACGGCTCCGTATGGCATCGCCCGTTGGGAATTCCAGGGCTTCAATGACAAGGGCGGATTGATGTACGGCAAGATCTCAGAAGTGGTCTCAGACCCGGAAGGCGGGGCCATCGCGGAAGGAATTCCTGACGCAACAGACGGATCAATGTATGCGCTCGTCTCTGGAGGATCACTCGATCGCGGCCAGCGCGCTCAAGGCTCGGGGCATCGTGTCGTCAGGTTCTCGCCGGACGGCAAGAAGCAGTGGGAGTATCAGAATGTCCATTGCGCCTTCGCTTGGACCAGCGACGCGTATACCCCCGGCCACATTGTGGGTGCGATGGATTTCGTCCGCGGCACAACACCGGATCTCGTCGGTGTGACCGGATACTACGGTCAGTATTTCCTCCTCGACAAGAAAGACGGCCTCTTCGTGGACGCCATCGGATCGGACCAACGCAGTGCCTACAAACTCGACCAAAATATGGTGCTCACCGAGAACTTCAATGGCACGATGTTCCGCCATCCGAAGAACGAGAAGACCTACTTCCTCGGCGGCGATGCGGATTGTCGGCTCTGGGAACTAACTGGACTCGACACGATGAAGAGGCAGAGCGTGTCGATTAGTATCACGCCCGCACAGGTCGTCAAATCTGAGGCGGCGTCGGTGCAGAACTTTGCTGCCGCGCAGTCAGCTGTTGGCAAAAAGCTCGCCACATTGTCACGGCTCAAAGGCGCGGCGGCGGACGGAAAAAATGCGAAGTGGGCAAACGTTCAGCCACTGACAATTTGCCTTGAAGGCAATCGCACGGCCCAAGCGCAAATTGGTTACGACGACACGAATCTATATGTTCGTTTTCAGGTCAGCGACGAGTCGCCATTCATCAATACCCCCAGTGACCCGCGACTGCTCTTCAAGTCCGGGGACGCTGTGGAGCTGTATCTCTCGACTGATGTGAGCAAGCGAGCCGTGCGCGGACAAAATCAGCAGTTCATGAAGGCCGGAGACTTGCGGTTGACCATTGCCCGAACGCCGGACGGCAAGCTTCTGGCCACGCGTTACCGGTACGTGATTCCGGACAAATTGAAGCCCAACAAATTCTCGGTCGAAACGAAAAGCTCCGGGCGCGACACACTCGACGACGTCGTAGCGTGGAACGATTTGCCGATGCACGCCGCGCTCGAGAAAGACAGCTACGCAGTCGAAGTTGCGGTACCATGGAAAGAACTCGGCATCACCCCGGCGAGTGGTCTCGGATTGATCGGCGATGTAGGTGTCATCTACGGAAATGAAGGCGGAAACAAGAACGCCATTCGATACATGTGGAGCGACAAGAGTCCCGAGGTCTCGATCAACAACGACATCCCGTCCGAAATCCGCATCCATCCGAACCAATGGGGAAGTTGGTTGCTGAAATAAAAAGTCCGCCATGTTCTTCTGCCGTCATGAAAATGGAGTGTTGAATGAAATCAGTTCTCGTGCTCGGTCTTGTCGGTTTGTTTTTCGCGTCAACTCTTCTCGCGGAAACGATCACTGTCAGACCCGAGCAGAATCTACAGGCTGCGGTCACTAAGCTGCAAGCGGGAGACACCCTCGTTCTGGAGGATGGGATCTACCACCAGTCCTTCAAGCTAACCAGGAAAACGGGTGGGGCATCCATCACGATCAAAGCCAAGACACCGGGACGCGCCATCCTCACCGGTGCGATGGCGCAGCCTCCTGTATTCACCAAACATCAAGGTGCCATCTACAAGGCGCCTTGGACTTTGAAGAGCCTGCGAGCTACCGGTTCCACTGGCCAAGCCTTCGTGATGGCCGATGAACGTTGCCTGTTTAACTACCGGAGCCTGCTCGAGACGTTCAAC
>JBAXUS010000341.1:0-4627 GCA_037129555.1 Planctomycetota bacterium | reverse complement strand
TCGATGTCGGCATCGCTTCCAACGGGATCGTTGTTTAAGGGCGCGGTGACGATCGCCTGTCCGGCGTTGAGGCGTCCCAGCAACGGACGATCCAGCAAGCGGTACTCCCAATGATTGCCATCGCGCAACGGAAAATAATCGTTCTTTGGAACGTCCTCTTCGATGCAGCCGGTGAGACACACGGCGAACAGTGCGAGGGCGAGGCTGCGGGTTAGGTTTTGAACGGTCATGGTGAAATCCATTTGTTTCGGGTTTCTAGTTTCGGGTTTCGGGTTGAAGAGCATATGTTTCGTTTCATTTTGATTCGACATGATGGACGGCGGAACGTCTCGACACTTCAGCCTTCTTTTCGATTTGGGAGCCGTTCAACGCGAAACCCGAAACAATTTTTAAAGCAGCAGTGCGTCGTCGTGTGAGCCGCCGATGGCATCAACGATGGCGCGGAGTTCGCTAATTGGGCGGGGCTTGGCGTGTTCGCCGCCGGATTTCATCATCTCGGAGATCATGACGAATGATTTGAAATGCGCGTTGATCGTTGTAAGGAACGCGTCGGTCCCGCCGTGGGCGTTGATGCCTTTGGGCCACAATTCAAGGTAGAGCGGCACTCCGAATTTCCATAGCGCGGGGGCTGATTCGATGATTTCGCGTTCGAGGCCCTGCGCATCGCACCAGACGACTGCGACGCGATCAGGTGGGAGATTGCTGTCGCTTAAAATCGTTTCCAAACGGTTCGACGGGACTTCGATGATGGGGATGTCGGGGGTGAGTTTTCCGAAGCCGGGCTGCTGGCCTTCTTCGATGACTTCGCACGTCGCGCGTTCTTTCGGCACGGCCATTTTCAATGTACCTGGGCGCATCGAAACAGCGGCTTGGACGCAGCGGACTTGTTGATCGAGACCGTTTTGGGCGATGTTTTTTTGGAGCAGATTGAAGTTCGCCGGGACGGGTTCGATGGCGAGAATGTCGAGTCCGGTTTCGCGCGCGAGTTGGACACTGGGGGTGCCGATATTGGCGCCGATGTCAATGATCGTACGGCGCGTGGCGGTGATGTGTCCGTTGGCCTTGAGCCAGTCGGTGAGGCCTTTGCGCAACGGTTCGAAGGCATTGCCGCGTATGAATAATTTTTTCGGAACGACGCCGCCTTCGACATCGACGGTCCATTTAATTCCGGCGCGCGAGAACGTGATCTGTTCGGCTTGGCCTTCGAGCAGACGGAAAGCCATCAAGCGCCGCTCGCGCATCGTGGCGTCTTTGTCGCCTTTCATCCATGCGACTGTGAGCCGTCGGACACCGCGCAAATATTGACCAATCGTGACCATCGCCGATCCTGAAATATGGGGAAATCGAATGTGTCTGAGACGCGCGTGAGTTTAGAGGAACGGAGGGGAATTCGCAACCGTATGGCTGAAGCCCGCACAAGCCAGCTGAAGCTGGCTGAAATTAGATTATCTCTCTACCACCACCACCTGAAGGTGGTGGCAAGCAACATCAAAGACAATCTTTGCCTTTCACATTATTGATTCCAGCGCAGCCGATGTAGAGCCGAATTCCGATTCGGCTCAGTGTGTCCCGGCACAAAATAAGCTGAATCGGAATTCGGCTCTACTTTATCCATTCTGGAATCAATAGGACTATGAATTCGACGGCACGTCGATACCCGTTTGCGTCTGGCTGGGATTGCGATAAAAGAAAAACACACAAAACAAGCGTCTGAAAAGTGGAGGTTTCCCGTGCCCGAAAAAAGACCGTTGAGCGATCCGAGACAGGTGAGCAAGTTTCCGACGTTGCCGAAGGCGAGTGGCTCGGCGGGCGCGGCGTTTGATGTGCGTGATTTATACGCTGGGCCTGCGGTGGTGAAGGAGCCAGCGAGCGCGGTTGACGCAGTGCCGCTCGACGAGAAATTCCGGCAGGCTTACTTCTGGATCGTGAATCATGCGATTATTACGCCGTATTACGACATCGAATTTCACACGACGGCTCCGCGCACATTTCGTTATGGTGGTGCCGGGACGGAAGTGAGGCTGCCGACGGATCAGTCGTACTCCTCGTTCGTGCTGCTGCCGCTGTTGAATTTTGCGGTGCGCAAGCGGGCGCTGTTTATCGGCGGGCCGGGGCGCGGGAAGACGGCGAGCGCGATATTGATGGGGATTCTCGCGGGCTATCCGATTGAAGAAATTCGGCGCTCGATCCAGCACGGCCAACCGCAGATGACAATCGCGGATTTGATCGGTAATCCGTTGCCTAAGGCGCTGATCAATTCCGACAACATGGAAGACATAAAGATCGCGTGGCGCAAATGGATTTCGATGCGCGTCAAGATTGTGGACGAATACAACCGCATCCCAACGCGTACGCAATCCGCGCTGCTGACACTGCTCGCGGATGGTTATGCGGAGATCATGGGGCAGACGATTGAGAGCCCTGAGAGTGCGTGGTTTTTGACAGCAAACGACGATATGGGTGGCGGGACGTATCAGGTGATCGAGGCATTGAAGGACCGCATCGACATCGTGATCAAGGCGCTGAATTTCAATCCGCGATTCACGAGCGATTTGTTGTCGCGCATCGAAGACGGTGTGAAACCAGAGAAGATGGTACCGAAAGAAATCATTTTCACTGAGAAGGAATTGGAAGACTCGTACGCGCAGATTTTGAAAGTTCCGATCCCGCGCCAGGTGCTGCGGCGCATTGAATTCTTCTTCGCTCAATTCGATTTCTGTGATCTGGCGGCTCAGGATATTGAGTACAAATCGAAGGACACGATCCGGCTGTCGGGGAAGACGCTGGGGTCGGTGTGCGCGAGTGATTGCGGGCGCGACAAAGTGAAGTGCATCTGCTCGCAGACGGAAAACGGCTTGAGTGTGCGCGCGTTGATGACGCTATTGTCGTTTGCGAAAACGCTGGCGTGGTTCCGTGGTTCGCCGGAAGTGACGGTCCACGACGTACGTCAGATCGTGCCGTTTTTGTTGCACGAAAAGCTTGTGCCGAATTTGTCGTCACCGTTTTTTGATCAGATCGGCAACGCGATTTACCGCGTGGACCGCATCGCGTGGATTCGCAAAGCATTCGATCTTGCCAACGAAGAATTCGTGCGCTTGGACCTCGACCGCGCCGACCCGGTAAGCGTGATTGATGACGTGTTTGAAAAGGGCCTCGATGGCGTGTCAGAGAGCGAGGTCTTGAAGCAGTTGAATTCGATTGAAACGTGTTTGGGCGAACTCGAAAAGAAGAAATCGATCTTGTATGCGCACGTTCATGCGGATGTGTTGAAATTGAAGTATTACCATCAGCGGTATTCGAATTACTTGCGGTGGTTGAAGTGGCAATAAGAGAAAGTCGTTCTACCACTCTGCACGACGAGGCACGATTGACGTTGCTGTGGTCTTGAAATAAGATGGAGTTTGATTGCTGAGGGTGTTGTGGTGTTGGAAGCGGGAGATGTACGATGCGGTGGAATGGTGTGAGTGTGGTGATGATTGTCGGTGCGATGCTGGCGCTGCGAGCGGATTTTGCGTTCGGGTGAGGCGGCAAAAAAGATGCGCTTGGTTCAGGCGACACCTCGTTTATTTTCCCGTCCGCAGTCGGTTGGTCCGGTTCGTTGGATGAAGGGCAGCAGATTGCTCAGTTGAAGAAGAAGCCGTTCGCGATTTATTTTGCGTCGAAAGATGAAGTCAAAATCGTCGGCGAGAACGCGGATGCGATCAAGCAATACGCTGCGGCTAACGGTAACACGCTCCCGACCACAGTCTTTGAATTGCCGAAAGTTATTGACCAATTCCGCTCGATGGGAGTGGTGGAGTTCGTCAAAGCGGCCAACGATAAAGAGAACCGCGACCTGGTTGCGAAATACGGCGGCGCGAATTCGACGCTCGTGATCGTCGCACCGGATGGATCGAAGATCGGCATCTTCGGCGTGTTGAACGGAAATTTGAATAGTATGGTGGCGATTGCTAAAACGACGATCGAGGCGTGGCGGAATCAGCAGCCCGCTGAGCCTGAGAAAAAACCATAATGGAGCGATCACTCGTGCGAATCGTTTGGGTTGCGGTCATCGCTGTGCTTGCGAGCGTGACGGCTCGTGACGCTCGTGCGGCGTGTGGCGACAAGATCACTGTGGACGGCGTGTCGATTATTATTCCGGCGGTCGTGACATGGGACGCGGATGTAGCAGAAGCGATTCAAGTCGCGAAGATCAAGAAAAAGCCGTTCGCGATTTATTTTGTGTCGAAAGAGAATTCGAAGATCGTCGGCGAGTCGCTTGATGCGATCAAAGCGTTTATGAAAGCCAACAACAACACGGTGCCGGCGTGCCTTGCTGATGTGCCTGTTGCGGTTGAACAGACGCGCGAAATGGGTGTCGGGAATTATGTCAAGGTGCCGCTGAGAAAAGAGAATCGCGAGTTGGCTGAGCAGTACGGCGGCTCTGAGAATATGATGGTGATTTGCGCACCGACGGGCGAGAAGCTTGCTGCTTTCGCCTGCACGACTGAAGCAATGAAGAATCTTGACGCGGTTAGGAAAGAGATCGGCGCGTGGCAGGCGAAGAATCCGCAGCCGGTCGCGTCGGGGAAGTGAAGGCGTTGAAGTTCCCCCCTCGCCCCTTGGGGGAGAGGGGCCGGGGGTGAGG
>JBAXUS010000340.1:0-4662 GCA_037129555.1 Planctomycetota bacterium | reverse complement strand
ACAAATATCACCCAAATTGGTTGAATATGATCAGACTGTGGCTATTTGAGTTCAGGCATGACGTGCCATGTGGTTAATTTATAGACGTGACAAAAAAGCAACACTACCCTGCGTATAATTCCTATAGTGGGCCATAGGTATTTCATTAAGTTTTATCGAATGGCAATACCTTTGCGTTAATCATCATTAACAAAGTCAAATGCAGTCAAGCGCGCTTCGCGGACAAGGACGTGGATTGTCATGTGATGTGTCGTGACGTGAGTTGATTATTCAAGGGTACGAGTAGAGCAGCAATGGGGCGCAAATCCATCGGGAACCTGCAGCCGGGTGGGAGTTCGTGTTACTCGAGCAGCGAGATCGAGTGGTCCTCAAAAGGGGTGCGACAATGAATTATGTAGTAGCCATCATCCAACCGCAAAAGCTCGATGCGGTTCGCGAAGCACTTTCGAAGGTTGGCGTCACGGGTGTGACGATCACGGATGCTCAAGGGTATGGGCGTCAAAAAGGCCATGCGGAAGTCTATCGCGGCCATGAATACCAAGTGAATTTTGTCCGCAAGGTCAAGATCGAAATCGCGGTGGATTCCAGCATTCTGGACGCCACTCTCGCAGCGATTTCGGGTGCGGCCAAGACCGGCGAACAGGGCAAAGTGGGCGACGGGAAGATCTTCGTCTTCGACTTGAAAGAAACGATCCGCATCCGAACTGGCGAGCGTGGAACGTCGGCGATCTAGGACTCGAGCTTTTACTTCTCCGAAAAGGAAACTGGAATATGACGAGCAATGGTGCAGTGACGTTCCTGCGATGTATCAGCGGGTTGGTGATGTGCATCGGTGCATGCACCGTAATCGACGGCCTGATGAATTACCGAACGGTTCCGCTGTTCATGTTTGACGTGCCGGGCTGGATCATTGGAGCCAGCGCGATTTACATGGGACTGCGGTACTGGCGTCGCATTCCTGAGATGGAGAAGAATGTCGCAGGTACGCAGTTCTCATGGTCGAATTTCTCGATCTTCAAAACGAAAACGCGCTGATTGAAATCGGTGTGGTCGTATCAACGATGGCAACCAACAACTGCTTACTACGACGGTGGCAGCATTTTTTAAACGGAGGAACGAGCATGAAATTTCTTTCGCGTCTATCTTTTAGATGCGGCATGACGGCACTCGCGGCAGTGTGTCTGCTAAGCATTTCCGGTCCCGCGTGGGGCGAAGAAACAAAGCCAGCGACAACGCCTGCCACGACAGCGGCAGCCCCGGCAGCAGCAGCGCCGGCAACGCCTCCCGATCCGCACAAGTCGGCTGACCCTGTGGGTGCTACGACGGGTACGGACTTTGGTGCGGACATGAGCGCGGCCAAAGGTGCGCACTACACGTTGACCGACGTGCCGGATCGCGAAAAAGATGGCAGCATCAAGAAAGACAAAGATGGCAAGGTCGTGTTGTTGAAGGATGAAAAGGGCGCGTTGGTCAAGGGCATCGTTCTCGATGTATCCATCGACGAATTGAAGCAGCAAAGCTTGAAGACGCGCAACGGCCTGAATCTGTTGTGGACCTGTCTCGCCGGATTCATGGTGTTCTTCATGCAGGCCGGATTCGCGCTCGTTGAAACGGGTTTCACCCGCGCCAAGAACGCATCGCACTGCATGGGTATGAACATGATGGTCTTCTGTATCGGTTTCATTGGTTATTACGTCTGCGGTTTCGCGTTCATGTTCGGCGGACTCGGAGCGACCGGAACAATCGGCGGTTCGGCAATTTTGGACACGTACCTTATTGGTAACGATCCGGCTGGCTGGCATTTCCTCGGTGGCAAGGGCTTCTTGTGGAGCGGCTTGTTCGACAGTCAGATCATGGCGTTCTTCATGTTCCAAATGGTGTTCATGGACACGGCCGCGACGATCCCGACGGGTTCGATGGCCGAGCGCATCAAGTGGGGTGGGTTCGTCTGGATGTCATTCTTCCTGACGATGGTGACGTACCCTGTGATCGGTTGCTGGGTGTGGGGTGGCGGCTGGTTGGCACAGACCGGTGCGAAGTGGGCCGGAGTTGCAGCAGCGGCGGACGGATCGATCAAGGGTGCCTTGGCGTTTGGTAATGGTGCTGTTGACTTCTCCGGTTCCGGCGTGATCCACATGGTCGGTGGCTGGACAGCGTTGGTTGGCGCGTACATCCTCGGACCGCGAATCGGCAAGTACGACAAGAACGGCAATTCGCACCCGATCCCCGGCCACGATGTTCCCATGGCCGTGCTCGGAACGATCATTCTGTTCTTCGGTTGGTTCGGATTCAATCCCGGCAGCACACTGGCTGCGACCGATGGAATCCTCTCCGTCGCCGCCGTCAACACGATGATCGCCGGCGCATTCGGTGGTATGTCCTGTATGTTGTACATGATGTACATTCACCCGGCGAAGAAGCCCGATACCGGTATGATGTGTAACGGCGTTCTGGCAGGCTTGGTTGCGATCACGGCTCCCTGTGCGTTCGTCTCGCCCACAGCGTCCGTGCTCATCGGTTCTATCGCTGGCGTCTTGGTTATCTGGGCGGTTGGATTCACTGAAAACACGTTGAAGGTTGACGATCCCGTCGGCGCGTTCAGCGTTCACGGTGTCAACGGTCTCTTCGGTGTCCTCTGTGTCGGTTTGTTCTCCTGCGGTTACTACGGTGGTGGTTTGAACGGCGTGACGTTGACGTTGCCGAACGCTTCGGGCGCTGCAACGGATTACGGCGTGCTCGGGTTGTTCCCCATCGGTGGCGCTGAAGGCACTCCGTGGGGTTACTTTGGACAGATGAAGGCACAGTTGCTCTTCGCTGTGGTTGACATCGCGTTCGTTGTAGCCATCGAATTTGCCTTCTTCACGATCTACGACAAAGTGTTTGGATTGCGCTGCAAAGCCGAAGACGAAATCTCCGGTTTGGACATCCCCGAAATGGGCTGCCCGGCGTACCCGAACTGGCAGACACACGATGCGCCCGGTTTGGCGTATGACAATCTGCCCGAAGGCGTAAGTTCTCCGTCGAATCGCTAGTTCGTACGGACTGAAAAAAATACTGAAATACGGGGCCGGCACGATGGACGTGTGCCGGCCCTGGTCATTAATATGACGGGATGCAGAGTCGCGAATCGAGCAAAACCGTGTACAGTGTCCGGTTCGAATCAAGGAGGAATTGACCCAGTGAAGAAAATGGCGTTGATGGTGATTGTGGGCGCGCTGATGTGCGCGTCGGCGAACGCGGCGGAGATTGCAGGGCATACGATTTCGATTCCCGGATGGTGGTCGATTCCATTTATGCTGCTGCTCTCCTGCATCGCGTGTGTGCCGTTTATTCACAAGCCATTCTGGGAGAAATTCTTTGCGCACATTTCAGTCGGACTGGGGCTCATCGTTGCCGCGATTTACATGACGCAGCTCGGCGATCATGGTCGCCATGTGCTCGGCGAAACAGCCCTCGAGTATTTCAAATTCATCGCGTTGGTCGGCAGCCTGTTCGTGGTCGCAGGCGGAATTCTGGTCGATATTTCAGGCGGCGGAAATCCGCGCGTCAATGTGTTGATCCTGATCGCGGGCCTGCTCCTCGCCAACATCGTCGGAACGACCGGTGCATCCGTCTTGTTGATCCGACCATTCTTGAGAATCAACAAAGACCGCATGAAGCCGTTTCACATCGTCATGTTCATTTTCATCGTCAGCAATTGCGCCGGAGCATTGACGCCCATCGGCGATCCGCCACTCTTCCTCGGCTACATCAACGGCGTTCCGTTTGAATGGACGATCCTGCATTGCTGGGCTCCGTGGGCAGTCGCGAACGGCTTGCTGCTCGCTGTCTTCTTTGTGCTCGATTCGCGTTGCGCTGTGGCGTCTCACCACCACAATCCGAACAAAGTCGTGATCGCGGGTTGGGGCAATGTGGCGTGTTTGGGCGTGGTGCTTTTGGGTGTGTTTTTGGATCGAATTTTAGCAACATACGTCTCCCCGCAATTGGCCGCATGGCCGCTCGGTGCGCTGCTGATGGTCACCGCAGCCTTCATCGCGCACCGCCGTGCAGACCCACGTATTTTGAAGCACAACGATTTCCATTTCGGTCCGATCCATGAAGTCGGACTGCTGTTCATCGGCATTTTCGCGACGATGATGCCCGCCCTCGCGTACCTCGAACAGAACGCCGCCTCGTTGGGTATCTCGACGCCCGGAAGCTTCTATTTCGTGACCGGATCGCTGTCGAGCGTCCTCGACAATGCGCCCGCCTATTTGAATTTCCTCAGCGCCGCGCAAGGCTTGAAAGGCATCCCGATGAACCCGGCAGGCGTGTTGAAATTCTCCGAAACATACCCGCAATACCTGCGCGCCATTTCGCTCGGAGCCGTGTTCTTCGGAGCCTGCACCTACATCGGCAACGGCCCGAATTTCATGGTCAAAGCCATCGCTGAATCAGCAGGTGTCGAGACGCCCGGCTTCTTCGAATACATCTACAAATACACGGTTCCGATCCTGCTTCCGATCTTCACGCTGGTCTGGTTTATCTTCCTGGCGTAAATAGGATTCAGCCACGGATAGGTCTTCATTACGCCTTTCTCCGGGGTGCATCACCGGACTTGCGATTGGTTTTCCCCTCTCCCCTTGAGGGAGAGTTACCATGTAAAGCAATAGAAAGAGCCAG
>JBAXUS010000034.1:0-41185 GCA_037129555.1 Planctomycetota bacterium | reverse complement strand
CAAGAATTGCAAACGGCGTATTCGTCTCCATCATAATCCTCCGTATAATCATTCACTCCTTTGGCTTTTGAAACGATATCGGTATAAATATTTTTGTCCAGAATCAGATTAGTGTGACGATTGCGTGGTGGAGGAAAAAGTCGAGTCGATGTGCCCGGGGTCGTCCGGAAGTCCGAGCGAAGATGAGTGAAAAGCATGGAATGAAAGCCTTAGTGGCGGGATTGATTTACGGCGCGATGGCATCGCCGACTCGATTTCGCGATACCAAAGCGGACTCGAAAGAAACGGGCCTTGCCCCAGCGTAGTGCTAGTCCGGGGTCAATCGGTGATTAAAGTGTGCGATAATAATATCCATACAATATAATAGGTTTTACATGCCAGAAAAGACCCCTTTTCTGGCATGTGTGTTGCAAAATACGCATTCTCCTTTGATAAGTCTGCAGTTTATTCTGCCAATACGCATTGGCAGTCCTACCTGATTTAAATTTCGCAATTTTAATAAGCAATAATTAACTCAAAGATAACCGGTAATTGATCAATCATTATGCCTATTTCGTGACCGCTACGAATCAAGTTTGTTCAGATTGTCCCGCTGCAGCCTCAGTAGCTCTGTTATTTGCGATCCCGATGTACGTTTTATTTGTATCCACTCCCGAGGATGTGATCTCGATAGAAACATTCACCGCAGTTTATTTACAAACTCTATAAAATGAATAGTTCGGATACATGGCTGAGTTTCCTCCCCCAATGGCTGCCTCAGGTAGGATCCTCAAGGTTGCTTCTAAATCATTTGAGTGTGAGATCATGACTTATCTAGGAAGTAGACGCACTTTGCGACGAGAAGAAAGCGAATGTTTGGCATAGACATGGCGCGAGCTCAAAATGTTAATTTCAAAATCTGCCTACGATTGGGTTCGTGATTACATGGCAACTCCGGAATCCCTGGACGACGCCTTTGATCCCGAATTCATCGACGACGGAGATTTCCCGTTTTTTCCACCCGAACGCATGTGGGAATGGATGCCGCCAGAAATTTTCAATCGATATGTCCGATTCGGCGTCAGTTTTCTTAACGGAACCATCCCAGAATTACCGCCGGAAGCGATAATTGAGGTCGTCTCCGGGCTGTAATCGCACGGATACCAATGCATTCGTGATGACAAATTGGTGCAGGCCGCTTGCGGATATATTGAATAATGGAAGTCCTTCCCATATTTTCATAATCGTTGCGAGTATCACTTCCGTCCTGTACGGTTTTGCTCCGCCCATTTCCTGATGCCCGTCCGCAGCCCCTTCCGCTCGAATTAAATTGTTAACTAATATTGTCCGATCACCTTGTCCGCTCCGAAATCGGTTCTCTCTCCTCAATATAATCGAACAGCATCGGGCATTCATTTTTATTGAGAAATTAAAACATGTGTGATACATCGTGGATAAATTTTGTAGAACGCGTCCAAATTTATGACGCGTTGACTACCCCGGCATCGGTATTTCCGCCTCACAACCTTTCCAAAACGCGGCGCTCGTAACAGCCAGCGTTAAATTGTCCACTTTACGTGGCCTGCCGATATATTGTTATGCACCCGGCAATCGACCTTTTCTGTCACGTTCAAATCCGACGTCCTTCGTTCGGCGCGACCAGGCAGCCACGCCTATCTTCCCTAGCCAAGCTACTCGATGATTTCGTAGCTGTCGAATTACAGCACGTTTTTGTTGGTTCGAGCTATCACGGTCGGCAAGATAGACTCGACGGGTGGATCGTACTTCACAGTCTTCGTCGTCGCGGCTCGTCCGGGAGCATAGGTCGGTGCCGCGCCTTGAGAATGGGTTCGATCCACATTGTCCGGCGCAATGGCTTTAAGAACCGTCTTGTCGCTGGGCGCTTCGATGCGGACATGCATCTTCGTCTCCGCAAGTGTTTAAGCGTGAGTTTCATACTTGGCTATCTAACGTGAAGAGTGTTTGTTGCCAACTCTTGCGCAGAATCGCGAGGTCGGAGTCGATGGCGATCTGGGTAAAGCCAAGCCCGAGATAATGAGGCACGTCTGCGGGATCGCGAACGAGGATGCCCGTCTCTTTGCCTGCACCCTTTGCAGCGGCGACAACGAGGTTCAGGCATTCTGTGAAATCGCCGGGAGCCGCATGGGTGCTGTGGATAAGATCGTGTTGAAGATCCGCAGGGCCGACGAAAAGAACATCCACACCCTTAATCTGTGCGATCTCGACGGCATGGTTGACGCCTTCGATACTCTCGATCTGGGCCATGATCACCGGCGTGGGTGACTGCTCCGGTGAACGCAGGCCGTAGTCATGTGCGCGAACGGTGCGAGAGTAGCCTCGGCGACCACGCGGTGGATAATGCGCGGCCTGAACGATGGCTTCCGCTTCGGCAGCTGAGTTCACGTGCGGCACCATGATGCCGTGCGCGCCCCAGTCGAGCACGCGTGCGATGAGGTCCGGGTGCGGCGCGCCGACGCGCACGATACCGGCGGTGTTGGTGCCGCGGATGGCTTGGAGTTGCGGCAACAGCGCGGCCTCGGAACCGCTTCCATGTTCGAGGTCAAACAGCAGCCAATCGAAACCAGTGAGTGCGGCGAGTTCGGCGATCACTGGCGAGCCGATGGACATCCACGCTCCGAGACGCGGTTTCGTTTCAAGACGTGAGGCGGACGATTTCATGTTCATAATGTTTCAATCTCCACATCGTTTCGCAATCCATTGAGCGCAGCGGCGAGGCGTTGGCGGGTGAATGTTTTCAAGTCCGAGCCGGTGCCGCCGCTCCCAATCAGGAAGAACCGGTCGGTGCGCTCGAAGTAGCCCGCGCCAACGCGGATCACCGATTTGACGATCATGTTGCGTAACAGGTGCAGCCAGAATCGCCGGCGATAGTCGGACGGCAACGGGCGGACGCTGGCGTAGCCCTGCAACGCGCGGCCCAGCACGTTACCGTCATAGAAACATCCGAGCAACGAGAGATCGTCCATCGGGTCGCCGCAGATGGCGTCGTCCCAATCGATGAACGCGGCAATCGCCGTTTCGGTGCCGAGAATATTCCAGAGCGCGAGGTCTTTGTGAACCAGACAGCCTTGCTTCAACTCGAGCAGGCCGCGATGGTGCTCGATCGCCGTTTTCATCTCGAGCGCGTCCAGTTGCGGCAGAAAACCGCGCTCGACGAGAAAGCGCAGATGCCGGTCGAGGTGGAGGGCGAAGTAATCTTCGTAACGCCGGTGGAAACCGTCGAGCCGGTTCTCGTGACGCAGAATTGCCGGATCGAAAGGGCCGAAACCCGGCGGCTGTATCGCCTGCCAGCGCGCAACGACGGCACCGATATCGCAGGCCAGATGCGCCACGTCGAGCCGGCCTTCCTTGTGGAGTTGGTTCAGGTCGGGACAGGCGATGTTCTCCAACAGTTGCCACGCAAATGGCACGCGTTGCCGGCTTGCGTCCACGCCATGAACGTGCGGCACGGGTATGCCGAGCGCCCGGACTTCTTCCATCACGCGCGATTCGACTTCGATGTAGTCGTCGCGCTCCGGCCCGTCTTCGATGCGCACGAAAATATCCGTGCCGTTCACTGTCGCCAGCCACGTGATGTGGTTGCCTTGCCCCGCAGCCGGACGCAGCGCGACCGATGTGCCGGGAAAACGTTCCTGCAACACGCCAGCAAGCGCGCTTTCGCTCACACAACGACGGAAGTTTTCGTCCGTTCCGTGGAACGCGGCGGGCCGGTCGCATTTCCAATAATAAATTGAGCTGCGCGGATTCATGATGGCGTGTTCATTCATTTGTCCATTGTCCCGTTGAAGCCCGGTCCGCCCGCGCCGATGTAGCCGTGGCTCGCGCCGTTCGGATCAGGCGTGACCCAAAATGCGAAGAGCTGCCCGTGGGTGAGATGAAAACGGAAGCGCACGGGCTTGCCGGAAAGCGCGGACAAGTCGGCGCGGCCGGTCCATTCGATGCGCTGCTTCGTGGTGTCACCGATCAGCGGCTTGGAAGTGGCGAGCACTTGGTCGTCGGCACCGAGCGCTTCGACGCGCAGTTCACCTTCCTTCGTCACGACATTTACGAAGAGATGGCGGCCTTTGAACATAACTGGGCGCGTGGTGAGGATGCCGCCTTTTTCGTTGGCATCCATCGAGGCGAAGCCGTCGCGGCGAAGCGTGGCGAGGCCAATGCTGCCGCCGGAATACATGCCACGATGCCCGCTCGGCGCGATGCCGCTGGTGCCCATGTAGGGAAAGACAAGCTGGTCCTCGAGCACCACGAAGACGCCCGCCGCGCCATGCAGATACGCGCGATCCCATGAACCTTCGGTGCGCGATCCGACGATGAAGCCGCGGCGATCCGGGCGATCCCAGTGGAAGCCATCGCGGCTGAAGCCGAGTTCCAGATCGAGCAGCTTTGGGAACTTGCCCGCTTCGCAGATTTCATTCTTCGGCCCGCGATGGATGTAGTGCATACCGACGATGAGGCTTTCGTAGGCCACGGCATTCAGGCTGTAGAGCTGCGGCGTGTCACCCGCACCGGGGTAGCGGCCCGCCGGCTCAGGCGCGTCGAGACGGTCGGCGTTCGTCCAATACACGCTCTTGTTCCAGTCCGCGCCGTTTAGAAAGTCGGCGCTCTCGAAGTAATTGCGGCTGCGCCCGCGGGCGGTGTTTTTCTTGATGCTGAAGACCCATTTCTCGCGAAAGGGATTGTAGAAGAAGGAGCAATAGTCGTCCGCCACGAAAGTCGTGGGAACGCCGTCGGACCAGGTCTTGCCGTCGGAGACATGCAATGAGTGATGAAAATCCGTCGGGCGCTGCTCCTTCGGCACATGTTCCCAGCAGGTCAGATACTTGAGACGTTCGGAGGGATTCTTTGCGTTGAGATCGAGCCACACGCAGTTGTCGGAGCCGCCGGTAACGAGCTTCGGCCCGGTCCAGCGCAGGCCTTCGGGCAAAAGCTCACCGCGCCGCGTCCACGTTTTCATGTCCGGGCTCGTCGCCAGCGACAGCGGCCCGCGCCATCCGGCGACGTAGAACATCTTGAAGAGTTTTTCCGCCGGATCGTAAAAGACGCCGCCCTGGCCGGTGAAGGTGGTGGCTTCCTCACCGCGTTCGCCTTGCGTTGCCGGACCCAGTTCACGCTCGGTCTCCGCTTTGAAGACCGGATTGCCCTCGAACTTCTTCGCCTGATGAAAGGTGCGCTGGAGGGTGGTTTTCTCGATCAAGAAATCATCGACGAAGAGCTGTCTGCCAACATCAATACGGACGACTTTCGGCTTGTTCTTCAGATAGGGCACTTCCATCGGCTCATTTGAATTCGCATCGCGAAAACGCGGCGGCCACTGGTCGGGCAGTTCGATGCCGTTGTAGAGTTTTTCAGGCTTCGGGCCGGAGGCCTTGTTCGCGAGCTGGAGCAGCTTCGCGTCCTTCGAGACGATCTTGCCTGCGAGCACGTCTTCTTCGCGGAACTTGGCCAGCAGGATCTCCGCGTCGGTGTGCCGATTCCAGTCATAGAGAACGTGGATGAGGCCGTCGGGCGATTCGAAGCCATCGGGATACGACACCGCGTTGCGTTCGTCGAGCAGCAGGCCGCCTTTCCACGTCTGGCCATCGTCTTCAGAGAGATACGCGGAGAGGTGCGTGCGCTTTTGCAGGCGCTCGGTGGGCGGGCCGTTCTTCACCAGCAGGATGCGCCCTGATTGCAGGCGGCGCAGGAAAAAGCGCGCGTTGATGTTTTGCACCGTCGCCGCCTGCCGTGGCTCCCTCCACGTTCGGCCCTGGTCGCTGGAGAAACTCTCGTGCGGCTGACCATTGGTGCGGGCCAGCATCCACAAGCGGCCGTCGCGCAACTCGACCATCATGTGCTCGTCGAACTCCCAACCAGGAAACTGCAAGCAGCCACGCTCTTTCCATGATGCGCCTTCGTCAGTGGAGGCAAATACCCGCGCCGTCTTCTTCTGCCAATCGGAGACCGGCAACAGCCAGTCGCCGTTCTTGAGCACCGTCGGTTTGTTCAAGGTACAACCCTCTGCAAACCGCACCGGCTCCGACCACTTGGGCTCAGGAGCATCCGGTTCATCGCAGCGGATGAACCAGTTCGTGATACGCTTCTGCGGATCGCCGAGCTGCTGATCAAAGAACAACCATAAGCGCCCTTTCGGATCGTTCCAAAGATTGCCCACCAGCGCTCCGCTCAGCTTCTGTTCCAACTCCGTGCGGGCGCCGACCACCAAACGCGGCTTTGACCATTTCGCGCCGTCGTCATCGCTCGTTGCCAGCAGGAAATAGCCGTCCTTCTTGTCGCCCGTTCCCGTCCAGCATCCCCAGATGCGGCCCTTCGGCGTGCGATCCATGCCAATGATCATCGCACCGGTTCGCACGTCGTCCTGAAATTCCGCGCCGGGATTTGTGATCACCATCGGCGCATTAAAATCCGTCTCCCGCACCTGCGCGCCGTTCGCGAGGATCAGCAGCACCATCTTCTTGAACTTCAGCCGCTCGCCGCCCTTCACATCCCTGCGGTAAAGACTCACGCGATTGATCTCGCCCGAAAAAAGCTGGGTCTCGGGGACATCGACTTTCGTGAAGCCCGCCTGATGCAACGCTTCTTCCTGACTCGCGGCTTTTGGACGCAGGGTGGGCGTGAGCGCGAAAAGCGTACCCGGCTTTGTGATCTCCACATCGGTCTTTTCAATGCTGGTACGGAGGAAGGGCAGGCCTCGCACCAGCTCCGGTAGTTCATCGCTCACATACGTGCGATCCGTGAAAAGCTTCACACCAGGCTTCATCACCGCCGCCTCTTCAGGTAGTGGCCGCGGCAGCGGCGTGCGTGTCTTGCCCGCCTGCGACTCGAACTGGCCAACATTCTCCAGTTTGCCGAACATGATACGATCGGTCGAGCCTTTGTGGTCACTCTGCGTAACGGTGAACCAGATCGCGCCTTCGTGTTCGTGGAAGGTCGGATACTGGAACGAATGCGAAGACTCGAATCGGTATTTGCGCTCCCACGTCCTGCCATCGCGGGAGATGTCCACGTTGAACACGCTGCGTCCGCAATCCCCGACTTTGGTGTTCTCCTGCCAGCCGAGATAATAGACATCGCCGAACTTATCGAAGGTGGGCTTCGAGTTCAGTCCGTTCGGCACAAACGGCATCGGCTGGCCGATGTTCCACGCCTTGCCGTCCTTGCTGGTGGTGAAGTGGTAGTTGCCAGCGTCGTTGCGGCAGATCGCCATCCACGTGCCATCCGGCAGGCGATTCACAGCCGACTCGCTGAGCTGCTGCGACTGCGGCTCGTTGTAATGGCCGATGACCTCGAAGGTCGTGAAGTCATCATGCAGCAAGGCGAGCGCGTTCTGTTTGCCGGGGAAGTTGTTGAGCGCCACGTAGCGCCGTCCATCGAACTCCTTGAACGAATCGAAGATGAAGAGGCCCTGATTGACGGCTTTCCTCGTGAAGCCCTGGGCCGCCGCGTCGGCGTGGAAATGACGCGGCTCCATGTCGAACACTCCGGCGGCAGTTTTCAGCCTCGCCTTGTGGATGCTTGCTTCGAAGGTCTGCATGCCAAGATCGAAATCGCGATACCACGTGAGCGCCTGTTCCTTTGCGGGCTGGCTGCAAAAATAGGTGCGCAACGTGTGGTCATCCTTGCGGATAATGCGCGGCACAAAACACATTCCTTTTGGCAACGTCACGTTGTCGAAGACCTGTTCAGATTTCGCCATTGGGATGGTCTTCTCCACCTTGTGGGTTTTCAGATTTACGATTGAGAGAACACAATACTGCGCCGCACCCGCGCCGTGGCCCGGTTCCACATCGTTATCGTGCTCCACGATGTAAGCGCGATCGCCCACGCAGACAAACTCCGCATCATGCGCCCCTTTCGCCTGCGGCGCGGTGACTTTGATCAAGCTGGCGAGGACCTTGTCAGATGCTGCCTTGGGATCCCAACCGATAGGAAGAATCGAAGGCTTGTTGAGCTTGTTCACCACCTGCTTCAAGCTCACGGCACCGGAGACGTTCTTGCCAGCGGTCACGTCTTCTTCTTTGAACTTCGCGAGCAGGATCTCGCCTGCGCCGTTGCGATCGCGATCATAGGTGATCCAAATCAGCCCGTCCTTGTCCTGCACGCCGTCGGGATAGGACACGCCACTGCGTTCATCGAGCAGCAGGCCGTCATTCCACGTCGCGCCGTCGTCGGTGGAGAGCTGCGCAGTAAGATGGCTGCGACCGGTGAACTTGTAGTGGTTCACCAGCAGCAGATTGCCCGAGGTAAGGCGACGGATGAAGAAGCGCGAACCAGGGCTCTTGATCGTGCTCGGCGTGCCTTCGCTCCAGGTGCGGCCTTGGTCGGAAGAGTGGCTTTGCCAAAGCACGCCGCTGCTTGTGCGGATGAGCATCCAAAGGCGTTTGTCCTTCAGCTCGACGATCATGTTTTCGAGCGCCCACGGCTTCGATTGGACTGCGCCATTGAGTTTCCACGATTTGCCTTCGTCGGTTGAGATGCCTGCGCCGTGAAGAGTGGGCTCCTGCTTGTCGTTGTAACCGGTGGACCACGCACGAACCGGATTTTGCGCGAGCGTCACCGGCATGAGCCACTCACCGGAGGATAGCGCCGTGGGCTTATTCATGCGAAACGCAAAGGGCACGTCGTAGCCCACGCGAAACTCCGAACCGAAGACCGGCATCTTCGCCTCTGGCTCATCGCAGATGCGCGCCCATACATCGTGCTTGGCGGAGTCCTTGTTGCCGCGATTGAAGATATACCAAAGGCGACCCTTCGGATCGATCCACAGGCACGGGTCATAACAACGTGTGCCATCGTTCAGCGGCAAAGCCATCGCTTGCGGTTCGGAAAAGGTCTTGCCGCCATCATCGCTTTGCGAGAGCACAACCGTGTTGTCCGGTGCCGGTTCCTTCGGCCCACCTGTGAACCAAGAGACAAACACGCGTCCCTTAGCCGTGCGTTCAAGTCCAGGTATGCCCTGCCACGTTCGCTTGGCGAGGTCGATGGTGACAGGTTCAGCCGCGTGCAGCGCGGCAAGTGGCGCGAGCAGTAAGGCGGTGAGGAGTGTTAGGGCGAGTTTCATAATTTTGCTCCTAGTTTGTTGGTCACTTCTTCGGTGTAGGCGGCATCCGCAGGCTTCGACTTTGGATCGTTCTTTTTAAACTCGGGATCAACCTGTCGAAACTGCGCCACGGTGACCTCGGTGACTCCTATTTGAAACGGCTGCGTGATGGTGACCTTGTGCGCAGGCTTCTCGTCAAAGTCGATCCGGTCGAAGTCCTTGTGCATCTCACCAAACCGCTTCTGCCGCAGATAATCTTCCAGTGGCGGCCCGTCCTGACCCATCGTAAAGCTTCCCGCCTCGATTCGCACGAGCTTCATGCCGATGGAGTTGGTGATCGGCTCGGCGCCATGCAGCGCGGCCAGCGGTGCGAGTATCAGGGCGAGAAGGAGTGGGAGGGTGTCTTTCATGCGTTAAATATCCCGTGCCTATTTGAGATGCAGTTCGACCTTCACAGACTTGGAGGGTGGGAACGGGCCTTTGCGGTTCACGGAGACGGCGATGCTATTGTCGCCGCGTTTCAGGGTCTCGGTAGGGACGAGGAACTCCATGCGGGTGAGCTTCTGAGCGGCGGGGTTCTTGACGAGTGCGCCGGGTGTCACCGTGGCAGGCTGAGGGTCGGGGGAAAAGATGCGCGGGTCTTTCCACTGCGTATCGACGACGTCTTGCTTCAAGGCGGTGCCGTTGAGTTGCACGGCGACTTCATCGCTCTCGATGTGCTGGAAAAGCACCAATCGCAGTCGCACTGCGGTGCCGGATTTCACGGGCTCCCACACTGGAAGGGTGAGCGTGGAGGGCGCTTGATCGTTCCTCAGTTCGATGGGCAAGGGCGCGTCGTTATTGGATGAACCGTGCCCTTCGTTGTGAGCATAGCCGCCGCGCCGGTCCATCGGATAATACCGTGCTTTGTCGCTCATCGTCGTGAGGCTGCCGATGGTGGAGAAGACCTGAATGTCCCTCGTATCCGTCTGTGTCAGACCGAGCTTTTTGGCCTGTTCCGGGAAGCCGATGATCCCATTGAAAGCGCCCACGCCGTCTGCGCCTTGGTGCAGATAGTTGCCAAAGACTCCGCACACCAGATCGAGCGACTGGTCCCCGTGATAGCCGTCCGTGGCATGGAAGCAGTCGAAGCTGGGCATCAATTTCACATGGGCACCGGCCATTGCTTTGCGGAAGGAATCCACATCCACATTGATCGTGCGTGTGCCAAGGATGAGCACATCGACGAGGCCTTCACTCGCCCAGGTCTCGATATCGAAACCGTCCGTGTGACAGCCCTCGACCGAATCCGGCACCCTTGCCGCGAGCATGAAGGGGCGGCCGCGTTTGGCTGCTTGCGACTGAAGCATTGAGCGCACATCACGCATGAAGCTGGTGAGGTGCTCACGATTCTCCCACTGCTTGCCCGGCGGGAGAAAAGGTGTGTGACGGAGAAAATCGAGATGCACACCATCGAAGTCATATTGCTCCGCGACCTCGCGCACGATCGACAAACGATAGTCGCGCACCTCCTTTACCGCGTAGTTCCAAAACCCCTGCCACCACCACGAACGGATCAACCAATCGGGATGCGCTGCTTTGACCGGATTGCGCTCCTTCATGTTGGCGAAGGCTTTGATGTCATACACCGCCAAGTCGCCGCGCTCGACCTCGTTCATGCGCAGGCCCCACCAGATCTCTTTGCCTCGCTTGTGGCCTTGTTTGATCATCTCATCGAAGTAGTCCCGGCCCTGCTCGCGCCACTTCATCAGGCCCGGATGCTGAATCGCCGGAAGGATCTTGCTGCGGTAATGCGCCACGCCCTCATTCGAGACATCGATGCAGATCGCATCGAGCTGGCTGCCCGGCTGGCTGGCGGCATCAAACACGTAACTCATCACCGCATCCATGTCCGCGCCGAACCCACCTTTCCGCTGAATGTCCGCCGCCGGATCGTATTGGAAAAAGATGCGCCGCTGGTGATTCACGAAGGCGGCGTGATCAGCGGAGAGGCTGACAGGTTCAGCAGCGTGCAGCTGCGCGAGCAGCAGGGTGGTAACGAGTGTGAGGGTTCGTTTCATAGTGAATTCCAGGCAAAGATCATGGCTGGCGCATTAGCTCGCTGGTGGTGATGAGGTGGATGAGTTCACGAAGTGTGAGGCCTTTCGCTTTCCAGTTGGCTTGCAGGCGGCGAATAGCGGGCTGGTCGGTGAAGCCGAGTGGGCGACCGAGCGCGTAGGTGAGGAGGCGATGGGCGAGGTTTTGTGCGAGGAGGTCGGGGTGCTTGATGAGGTAGGCGCGGATGTCGGCGGGGTTGTTGACGGGTTGGCCGCGATACTCGCCGGTGGTGTCGATGGCCGCGCCGTTTGGGTAAGCGCTGCGGAAGTGACCAATGGGATCGTAGGCTTCAAGGGCAAAGCCGAGCGGATCGATCTTCGCGTGGCAATCAGCGCAGGCCTGTACGCTGCGATGCTTTTCCAACTGCTGGCGAATAGTGGTGGCACCGCGAATGTCGGGTTCAATCGGCGGCACGTTCGGTGGCGGCGGACTAGGCGGTGTGCCGAAGAGCTTCTCCAGTAACCATACGCCGCGCTTCACGGGCGAGGTCTCGACGCCGTTGGCGGTGACGGTGAGAATGCTGGCGTGACCGAGCAATCCACGTCGTGGTGAATCGGCAGGCAGGCTAACGCGTTGCAAATGGTCGCCGCTAACGTTGGGTAGTTCATAGAGCCGTGCGAGTCTGGCATTGAGATAGGTGAAGTCGGCATCAACGAGCGCGGTGACGGGTTTGTTGCTGCGAATGAGTTCGGCGATGAAGCGCCAAGTTTCCTCTCGCATCGCGGGCTCCAATCGGTCGATGTGATAGGCGGGATAGGTTTCCTTGGAGGGTGGCATGGTGCCGAGCTTGTTCAAGCCGAGCCACTGCTCTGTGAAGAGGCGCAGGAAACGATCACCGCGTGGCGAATCGAGAAGGCGGTCGGTTTCGGTGATGATGGATTTGGCACTGAGCGGACCTTTGGACGCAAGCGAACGCAGGCTGTCATCAGGTGGACCAGCGTTGAGGAAGTAAGAGATGCGGGTCGCGAGTTGCATCGACGAGATGGTCTTCGCGTCTGATTGCGGCTCGCTGAGAAACAAAAATTCCGAGGAACAAAGCAGCGCTTTAAACACAGGCCGTGCGGCGTCGGCATAGCGCGTCTTGCCATCGAGACGCTTTTGCAGAGCGCTCGCAAACGGGGCGATATCTTCACCAGTCACGTCGCGACGGAAGAGTCGGCTGGCGAGGCCTTGCAGCTCGGTTTGCAGGCGCACGGGCTCGATTTGTTTTTCATCGGGTTTGATGTTGGCAAACAACAACGACCGTGCGGGATGCTGCTTGTCATCACGCAGCGGGCCGGTGATCTGCCAATAATGCACGCGGACTTCGGGGCCTTTATAGAGGTGTTGGTAGAGTTTGTCTCGCTCGGCACGCTGGGCTAGATTTTCCCACACGTGCTTCTCGATCTTCGGCACGCTGGGGTCGTATTTGTAGAGCTTGAGGGAGATGAATTGGCCGCGTGTTCCCTTTGGAGGACCGTCGATCCAGGAGAGGTAAGGCACGGTGCCGCGATCCAGCCAAATGCGCGCGCGGACGGTGGTGTAGCGGTCATCTGGCAACTCGGTGGAATGGATGATGTTCGGCGGAATGAGCCGCCAACCATTACCTTTCATGCCTTCACCTTGTCGCCCGATGCCGAGTTGCATCGGCTGCGACTCGTCATAGTAGGACTTCATGTCTTTGTAATACGGTGCTAGATTGCCGAGCATGAGATCCTTGCCATACGGATGATGACGGTTCGCGGCGGTGGCTTCGACTTCAACATCATACCAGCCAGAATACGGCACACCGGTATCGCCCAAGCCGTTAAGGAAGAGCTTACTGTCGAAGATGAGCTCCTGATTTCGGAGGCCATGGCTGAGATGAATGTAGGGGGGACCTTTCGCTTTCTCTGCACTGACGACACCCAGCCCGAAGGCATCGTTTAGGGCGCGCATTTTGTCCGCGCTATCCTTCCATTGCTTGGCTTCGGGTTTGCCGTTCACTTCGGCGAGATCATAAGCGTGATCCAGTACCGCATCGGCTGCCTTCAAATACTGCTCCAAATGATGACGCGAAGTGCGCAACGCGGAGCCGATGTTGCGAAAGCCTTCCAGCTCCTCATCGCCTGGAAAGCTGGTGGTGGGATCGAAGTCGCCATCGAACCCAAAGAGGTCCTGTATCGTATGCAAATACTCCGCGCGACTCAGCCGACGATGCACCACATGCCCGCCTCGATCGTGAGCGCTGGACTGTGCGTGAATGAGTTGTTCATCGATCCACGCGAGCAAAGCCCGGCGCTCGTCATCGGTGGGTTGCTTCTTCTTCGCTGGTGGCATCTCGCCGAGCTGAAGTTGATGCAGCACCTCCTGCCATCGCTCCGCGATGGCCCTGTCCGTGCCGACGTTCAAAGGCAAATCATCGAGCCGACGGTCGCCCTTTTGCACATCGGCATCGTGACAGCTTAGGCAGTAGCGCGAGAGGAAAGCGTCGGGTTTGAGCGAGGCAGTCTCCGCAGCGTGGAGCGTGTTGGATGCTATGACGAGGAAAGTAACGAGATGGACGCGCATACTACTTCACCAATTGATTGAGGTTCCCGGTGCTCGAGCCGAACTTGTCGCGTTCGATGCCCATTTGCTGAAGCAGCGTGACGAAGAGATTGCAGAGCGGTGTTTGCTGGCGACCTTGTTTTGGGAAGAAAAGATGACGCCCGTGCTTAAAGCCACCGCCGGCGAGCACCACAGGCAGGTTCGTGTTGGCGTGCGCGCTGGCATTTCCCATGCCACTGCCGAAGACCACAGTGGTGTTGTCCAGCAAGGAACTGCCACCGATGTCTTTCATGGTGGAGAGTCGCTCAAGAAAGTAATCCAACTCCGCCATCAGCGCGGACTCAATGATGTGCAATTGCCGCAGCTTGTCCGGGTCCTGACCGGAGTGTGAGAGATCGTGATAGCCGCGATTGATGCCGGGGATGTTCGTCACTGGCAACGAACCGCCGATGTTCAGCGTGATGATGCGTGTGGCGTCGGCTTGAAGTGCCAGCGCCGCGACATCGAAGTTCGCCCGCACGCGGTCCATGCAGCCGTCGCTTTTCCACACTGCTTTTTTGCCATCCGTCACAGGCAGCGGTTTGTCGAGCCACTCCATGTTCGAGGCGTTGGCGCGCTCGAAGTCGCGCATCGCCCCCATGAACTCCTCCATCTTCTCGCGATCCCAGCGATCCAGATGCGGAGCCACGCGCTTCGCATCCTGCGCGATGAGCGCGAGCACGGATTCATTCTCCGACAATTCCGCACGCCGTGCTGCTGCTGCGGACTTGCGTTGGGGTTTGAAGAGCGTGTCAAACGCCACGCCCGGGTCCTCCAGCTTCGGGACTGCGATGCCGGAGCGCGTCCACGAGATCGCATCGCCCGCTCCGACACCGAGGCAGAGCGATGGAAACCGCGTCAGACTGCCGAGATGCTCCTCCGCGACCTGGTCAAGCGTGACGCAGCCGTCTTTGAAGCCCGCCGCCTGCTCACGTCGCACACCGCTGAGAAAGGCATGCACACCATAGTGCCCGCCCTGCACGCCGGGATGCTCCAATTGAGAGAACACGGTCATCCTCTGCTGCCAGCGCTCCAGAGGCTTCATCAAAGGAGTCAGCTCCAGCTCAGGCCCATGTGTCGCCGGGAAAAACGACTCAGGCCGCAACCCAAAATCCAGCCCGATGCAAACCAGTCGCCTGGGAGCCTTGGAATCCTCCGCGCCATGCAGTGCGAGGTGTGAGAACCAGGGAAAGGTCAGCGCGGTGCCGCCGAATTTAGAGAGAAACTGTCTTCGGTTCATGATGGGTGTTTTCATTTCACGGATGCTCCTTGGGTTTTGATGATCTTCGCCTCGCCACCTTGATGAACAGCCTTCGTCGTGGCGGGTATCGAGAGGTCACGGAGGTCCAGCGCTTCGATGGTTCCGGCTTGATGATCGAGCACCTGCTCTAGTCCGTCGGCAACGACATCCGTGATCTGGAGGCGCTGAATCTGTGGTTGCGAGGTGAGGTAGCCGTTGCCCTCAGGCCAGCCACGGCGGCCTTTGCCGGGAGGTGTCATGATGCCGGCCCGCGCATCCATGAAGGACTTCAGCGCGGAGCGATCCATGGAGGTGCCGATCAAGGAACCGGCGGGCGCGGTGGCTTGCGGTCTTTGCACGACGACATCGCGCACTTGCAGCAACGCGATGCGGCCATCGGCGCGAATGAGCGGCGTGTGGCCGATTTCCTTGCGCGGGTCATAGACGTTCAAGCCATCGATACGCAGCCGATCAATCTTCGCATCCGGCTGGATCCACACGAGCGGGCGGTCGTCGATAGGCGCGTGGCTGCTGATATTCTTGAGCGTCACCTGCTCCATCTTGCCTGCGAACCAGAAGAGGAATGGCGGCACGTAATCGTAGGCGCGCGGGCCGACAGGCCGCAGGTCAATGTTCTCAAACTCCAGCCGCCCGATGTTGCCGCCCTCGCGCAGATACGGCGTGATCCAGACACCGAAGTCGCGGTAAGTGCCCTTCACATTGCGGATGGAGACACGATCTAGCCGCGAGGCGCGGGAGAGGATGCGGATGACCTGAGCGCAGTCGTCCGCCTGCACGCCATCAATGTCCACATCGCTCACAGGACCAATGCCTGCGGCGCTGCCGAAGCGCTTTATGGATGCGGGATCACGACCGAACTTCCCCTCGCTGTCCCAATCCCCAAGCAGGTCATCAATGTTCAACGCAATCATGTCATCCCAAGCGCGACCCTGAACATTGCGAATGCTCAGGAACTCGCCCGGCCCCTGAACGTGAATGCCGTCCTGATTCGACTGCTTCGGGATGTGATCGAGGTTGATGTAGATGTTCTCAAACACCACCCGCCGCCAGTTCGTGAGATACACCGCAAAGGTGCGGGAGTTCGTGATGGACACATCGCGAAACAACACCTGCTCCACGCCATGCAAAGCGAACGCGGTGGTCCAGCCGTGTTCCTTCGTCGTGTGTTCCTGATGCTCCGCGTTGCCATTGTATGTGCCGCCGAGGAAGGAGAGATTTCGGTCAGCCCGGCCTTCCGGTTGCGGCGTCGCATTGGCGATGAGCGGACGATTGGAGTTGTCCGCGAGATAGAACCCGCACGCTCGATTCAAACACTCGATAGTCGTGTTGGAGTGAACCTTGAGCCCCGTGACGAGAATCGGCCCATCCACGATGAGCTTAAGCGAGCCGAGTTTTGCCGCGCGGTCGAGGATGCTCTGAATGAGCGCCGTGTCATCAGTGCCGTCGCCTTTGGTCACGTCACTATCGATCTTCGCACCAGCCTCGCTGGCGATGACGATGCGGGCGTCTGCGGAATGTGCTGCATGCAGCGCGGCCAGCGGCGCGAGCAGCAGGGCTGTGAGGCGTGTGAGGGTGGGTTTCATGGAGGTCATTTTCTAGGCTCGTCAAAGAACACAGGCAGGGCCCATTTACCAATGAGGATGGTTTCGCCGGCGGCGCAATCTTTTTGGAAAAGGGTGCAGAAGTTCGCGGTGGAGGCAGGATTGAAGAGCGGGATTTCGGGCAGGGCGACTTTCTCGAAGCCTTGGTCCATCAAGGGTTGCGCGGTGGTGTCGCGATTGCGTTCGAGCGCTGGGGTGAGGAAGAAGACGGTGCCAGCGCGCTCGCACTTGAGCGTCTTCTGGCCGTTCATGGCAATGGGGAGGAAGTGCGTGTTCTTGAGCGCGGCGGGAAGTTCAGCGGTGAGGTAGGCGCGGTCGGTGAAAAGTTTCGCGCCGGGGACGAGCGGCTGCGATTTGCCGTCGGCGCTGGTGAGCGTGCCGGGCTGGGTGGTGCGCAGCGGCTTGCCGTCGGCGTTGGCGTGGACAGGTGCCGTGGAGGGCTTCGGTTTCTCCTGGCCGCCGGTGGCTTTGCTAACGAGCTGGCGCAACCTCACTGAGCCGCTCACGTCCTTGCCTGCGGCCACGTCTTCCTCGCGGAACGCGGCCATGAGGATGCAGCGCTCGGGGGTGACGCGGCCGTAGTCGTAGATAATGCGGATGAGACCGTCGGGCGTTTGTTGGCCGTCGGGATAGGAAACGCCGAGGCGTTCATCGAGCATGAGTCCGCCGGTCCAGGTATGGCCATCGTCCTTGGAAATGTAAGCCGTGAGATGCGAGCGGCTGGTGCGTGTGTCGAGCGGGCCGTGTTTGACCAGCAGCAGATTCCCCGATGCGAGCCGACGGATGAAGAAACGAGAGGGCGTGTGCAGGATGCCCGATGGTTTTAACTCGGGCCACGTTTTGCCTCCGTCCGTGCTCACGCTTTCGCCGATACCGTAGGTGGTGCGCACGAGCAGCCAGATCGAGCCGTCTTTGCGCTCGACAAACATGTGCTCGTCGAACTGGCGCACGTCCTTCGGCACGTTGCAGCCGCCGCGTAGAGACCACGTCTTGCCTTGATCGTTCGAGACAATCATCTGCGCGCTGTTGTCGTGCTCCTTCCATTTAGAAATAGGCAGCACCCATTCACCGGAGGAAAGCACGAGCGGCTTGCACATCATCACGCCATCGCCGATGCGGCGCGGTTTGGACCACGTCGGCTGTGCGGCATCGGGTTCGCTCGTCTCGATGCACCAAACGCCGAGTTCGGCATCGCGCCGGCCTTTTTCCATCTGCGCCCAAAAGAAGAACAAGCGTCCATCCGGCGACACCCACAGCTCAGGATCGAAACTGCGCACCGGCCCGCCTGCGTCGGGATCGACGGTGAGCCTTTCGTTCCATGTCTTGCCATCATCGCCGCTGGTGCTGAGCACGACATAGTTGTTCAAATCCTCGCCCGGCGTGATACCCGCATACCAAGTGGCCCACAGTCGTCCCTTCGGCGCGACCACCATGCTCGGGATGCCGGTGAACGCGCGGTTCGTCACAGCCTGATCGGTACGCGGCGGACCGAGATGCTGCGGCGGTTGCAAGGATGGCGCATCGGCGGCGTGGATCGTGGCCAGCAGCGCGGTAAGGAGGGTGAGTATGTGCTTCAGATGTGTTCGTTTCGTTTTCATTTGATTCATCGGTTCAAAGTATGCAACGGTAGCTTGAGGAAACGCTTGAATTTACAGTCACTCGTACACCGCCCCAGGAAGGGGCAAAACGGGATTGCATGTGGAAGCTCGCATTTGCATCATCTGGCACATTCCGATGCGCGAAACAGAACATTTTCCGCCCCGCCGGCGGTCAGGGCTTCCCACTCCGACGGTAATCAAGCGGCGTCATGTCGAACTGCCGTCGAAAGTCCCGGACAAAATGCGAGGTATTCTGGTAGCCCACACGGCGCGTGATTTTTGCCACGGCGTCGGTGCTGGAGCGGAGCAGTTGAGCGGCGCGTTCCAGCCGCACTTGTTTCAAGTGGCGCAGCGGCGAGATTCCCAATTGGCTGCGAAACAGCCGCGCCAAATGACTCCCGCTTACGAAGCTCACGTGACTCGCCACCCAAGCCACATCAATGCGGCTGGCAAAGTGCGTTGCGATAAATGACACCGCGCGTTGCACGGGGTCCAAATCCGCAGCGCTCGATCCTTCCGCCATTCGCAGCCGATACCAACCGGCCTCCAAATGCTGGTGCGTGGCCTGTTCCGCTACCCAGTCATCCTCCGCCAGCCACGCGTCAAGCACAAGCTCATGCTCCCGGTAGAGCGCCATCAGATTCGGCCAGTAGGATTGCTGCATCCCGAGAATCCATGCATCAAGGTCCGCGACCACGATTTCCCAACTCTCCAACAGCGGCTTCAGACTGGCCGCCGACACCGCTACGCGGTGGAACTGCTGATCGGCGTTGTGGAACGCGGGGTAATCTCCCTGAGTCGCGAGCCGCTTCAACCCGCCGAGCAGACGCCGCAACTCGCCACCGACGCGCAGCCGCTTAGTACTCTGCCGCCAGCGCAGCACCGCGAACGCTTCGAGCGTCGAGCGGAGCCGGCATAAATCATGGAAGTGGTCGAGATCTATCATCTTTGTTGTTGTCCATTCACTGTAACGGATCCAGTCACGTTCCCCTTGACCGCGTTCCTTCAAGCCCGGCGTGCAGCACGGTCAGCGGCGCGAGCAGCAGGGCGCTGAGGAATGGTTGTTGTCTTCATAATTGTTTCGATTCTCAGTTACTTATCCCAGCATCTGTAGCCTTTCAGAGTGACTTTGGAAGATGCGAAAATGTCCGCTTGATGCCACTCGCAACGCCCGGGCTCTCACAGGCGCTTCACGTCGTTTCCAACGCAGTGAAAAACCTCCGAGTGGCGTCCGCGCATTTCAATAGTAATGTTGCTTTTTTCCAATTGTACTTGCTCGGTCGAGGAGGCGTCCTCGGCCTGCCACGGGTTCACGGCAAGGATGATCCATTCATCGGCGGAGACGCGCATCCGGCGAATGAGAGGTCGCTTGGCTTTCCATAAGACATGCGCGGGTTCGTCGGGCATGAGTTTGGCTGCGGCGATTTTCGCGGAGAGGTCGGAGATGCGTCCAAGGCTGGTCATGAAGACGGGGAGTGTGTGGTAGTATTGGCCTTGACGCTTGGGCTCGGAGCCCCAGAGCACCACGCCCCGCGCACCACAGAAGTAAGGCAGTACGGCCATCGCTTCGGCCAGCCACGGTGCGACCTCCTGGCCAGCCAGCTTCTTGTTAGAATCGTGGTAGCGCAACCACTCGTAGGCATAGAGTGGCTTGTTGCCGTAGCGACGGGTGCGCTCGATGTTTTCTTCCACGTTGGCGGCCATATAGTAAACGGAGTCGGGCTTATCGTAGAAGACGTAGATGCTGGCGATGTAGTAATCAACAAAGGCATCAATGTGCTGCCAAAGTTCGGCATCGCTGTGATGCGTGCCATCGATCTGCTGCGCGGACTTGCCCGCTATGCCGTAGTAGTCGCGGCGAAACGGCTGTGGTCCGTAGATGCCGATGGGCGTGCCGGGAAAGCGTTCCTTCGCCCACTGGCAAGGCAGAGTGAACCAAGTGGCCCACTCGCGCAGGTAGACGTCGGCGAACTGCTCGCGTGTCGTGGCCTTTGACGAGGCGCGCACGACGGGGTCGACCCACACGTTGTCGATGTTCTCCTCGAAGCTGAACTCGATGTCGTGGACAAAAATGGCATTTCGGTTGCCACGCATATCGATGTTGCGTTTGACGATGCGCTCGAAGAACTCGGGTTTCAGCCAAGGATTCGTCTTGTTGGTGTCGAGGGTCGTGCGGATGTTTTCCTTCTGCTTGCCAGGGTAGTCGGAATACGTGTTCAAGAGATCCACCATCTCGAATCCATGCGCTGCGGCCTCGCGGTAGTTCGTCGCATTATCACCACCCGCCACATTCCAAAATGCCCGCAAGCCTCCACTCATCGGCACACGGCGGATTTGATCCCATGAGGGCGGCGGCGTAGCCGTATCGTTGGCGGCGTGCAACGTAGCCAGAGGTGCGAGCAGCAGGACGGTGACGAGTGTGAAGGTGTGTTTCACTGTTGTTCCTTTCGTTTCAAATAATCCGTCAATTCCAGTCATTGGAAGTCATCGCGCAGTTGTTCTCCAAATGTTTACGCGACTCCGCTGATGTCGATCAGGAAAAGTTGACGGCCTTGGCCGGTGTGCACGGAATCAATGCAGACTGTTCGTTCGTCTCGGCTCAGGCGCGGATGGGTGTCCACACGCCATTCGCCTGTGTAGTCTCGCGGCGACGCGAAGTTGCCGAGGTTGATGCGGCGATTCGTTTGGATGTGATACAGATGCGGAGTTTGGAAACGTTGCGGGCCTTTGGGATAGGTGTCATTAAGGAGCCACTCGTTGTTCCGCAGGTAACTGAAGTGGCCACCGGAATCGAGCACGCCTTTGCCGATCTCCGCGACGATCCCGGAGTCCTTGTCTTCGAAAAGAAAATTGCCCCAACTGTCGTTGCCGAGCCAGCCTTTCGCCTGCGAGAGGATATGCGTCGCATCGCGCCAGATGAAGTGGGAGGCGTAACCGTTTGGGATGACAACGCGCAGGTCGCTGCCATCCATGTTCGCGGTGATGAGACGTGTGAGGTGCCCCCCTTTCGGCTGCGTCCAACGGTGAAACAAAATAAAGCGTTTTCCATCCGGGCTGCACAGCAAATGATAGGCGTGGTGCTTGGAGTCGGTGTGATTCTCAATAACCGTACCGGTGCTGGCAAGTTGCTTGTGCGAGATGATGAGTTTCTCCGCGCCCGTTTCCAGATTGACATGCGTGACACCACTGCCCGCAGGAGCCATGCCATCAAAAAAGATGTCACGGATTCCCGCGTAACCATAGCCTGGACGGCAGGTGGCCACGCGGGCGAAATCACAGGACACGGCCTCTTTGCCGTTCGGGCTGAGCGCGTAGATAGGCGTTGGCAGCGTACGCTTCTCGCCGGTCTTGACATCGAGGATGTGACTGACGAAGCGATCGTTCTCGCGGTCGTTCCAGATGACCTTTGATTCAGTGCCGGGAATCCATTGCAACATGCAGCCCTGTTGCCAGCACCAGGCCTTCGATTGGCCGAGTGGAATCCACTTGTCTTTCTCATGCAGGTCAATCATGCCGACTTCGATCACATCGTCCGCCGTAGGCGAACGATGTTCGAAGCTGACTCTGTTAGAAAGAACAAACCGGTTGTCCGGCGAGAACTGCAGCTTGTCGTAATAGCCGAACCAGTGGAATTGCGGCCCCTGCGTGATTTGACGCACCGGAACCGTATCATCGCCCAGCGCCCGTTGGGCTTCGAGCAGTCCACAAGCGGCCGTCGCCGTCAAAGTGGTCTTCAAGAATTCGCGTCGGTTGATTTGGCAATAGTTGGTGTTCATTCTTGTTTACTCCTGTCAACGCCCAAGTCTGCACGTGCTTGGCGGAGCGCACGGATGGAGAGAATTTTGAATTCAGGGGACAGTGCGACCGAGTGCCTGGCACTGGAATGTGTGGGCTGGGATTTCATCACGCGGGGCGTTGGATGCGGACTCCGCATTGCCTCGAATCGTCACGTTTTCACAACCGATCGCCGGTGGAATATCGCGCACGGGGCCGCTGAAAATGTTGTCAACCACAAGGATGGTGTCGCCACCTGGAGCGAAAGTGATAGCGTGCTCGGCATTGGGCCCGCTGGTGAAAATGTTCCCGCGCACGGTGACGTTGCCGTAGCGCCCGCCGGGTTCATGCGTAGTGAAATACAGCTCGGAATAGCGCTCGTAATCACCGGTGAGGAAGCTGCGGCGACCGCGTCGCGGGTCGCGCTCGCACTTGGTCGTGTTATTCACGAAAATATTGTCCGCGAGCACGAAGTTGCGCGGTTGGTTAATCCACGATCCGCGTCCGCCGTTGCGGAAGGTGTTGCCGACAATCGTCACGTTCTCCGATGACTTTTCCACGCTGATGACTCGCGAGCCGTTGCTGCCGTCCACCGTGTTGCCCGTGACGGTTGCGTCCTTGCAATACTCGGCGAGGAAGAATGCGCCCATGCGCGAGCCGGTGATGTGATTGTTGGCGAAGACGATGCCGTGGCTCTTCTGAATGTGCATCGTGTCGCCGAGTGCACTGAGCCGGCAGCCGCGCACGATGACCTGCTTGCAACCGACGAGGTCGAGCGCGCCTTTGCCCGGCCCGCTGCCCGCCGGAGCGTAGAGGGCCAGATGCGCTTGAAACAGATGGCTGATGAGCCGCGCCTGCGGCCCCGCGTCGCTGGCGAACTTCAACGCCTCACTACCCGCCTTTTCCGCAATGCGGATGAACTCCGGCGTGCTCTCGACGACGAAATACTGTCGTCCGCGTACGATGTTCGACGGCAATACATCGCCGAAAAAACAAACCGTGTCGTGGCCGCGTTCGGCCTCTGCGCCCTCGCGCTTCTGCGACGGCGGCAGCGGCTTTTGGTTGTCGAAAAATACGCGGTCGTCGCCCGCCTTCATCCGCACCGGCCCGCGCACGAGGTCGTTGCGAAAATACTTCGCTGCCATCGCCCGCTCGGCGTCGTTGTAGTCCTCGGGCCAAACGGTAATTTGCCAAAGGTAGCCGTAGTCCCACATGAATTTCCCGCTGCGCTCCAGTGTGCAGTTCTCCACCGTCACATTGCGCGCAAACGCCTCGACTTCGCTTGCGCTGCCCTTCTTCTCCGCTCCGAGCACGGTGATGGCCGCGCCCGCCAGTCCATCTGCCGTGATGTCTCGGAAAGTCAGGTTCTCCGTGCGTCCGCTGGGCGTCGTGGTGATGAGGATGGCGCGCGTGTTTGCATTCGGTTCCCAGGAGTTTTCCGCTTTCGCCGGGTCAAAAACGTGTCCAGTGAAATGACCGCCAAACCAACGGAAGTCACTCACATTCTCTCCTGCAAACAAAACCACCCGCGCCTTGTCACCGAGCGTCTTCGGCAAATGAAACCGTGCCCCATAAGCCGAAATCGTGGTATGCGATGGCAGCGCGATGGTCGTCCGGCCATCGAGTTGGTAGTCACCGGGCGGTATCGTCACCACGCCGCCGTGATCGGCTGCACCTGCGAGCAATGCGCCTAGTTTCGCTGTGTCATCGGCGAACGCAGGTGAGACAGCCAACACGAACGCAATCACCACAACTATAAAACGTAAAATCGGATTCATGATACTCCTATTCAAGTCCTCGCTTGTTTACGGTGCCTCCCCGGCGCGGAAATTTCCAACGGCTTCGCTGGTGCGCAGCGCTCGGTTGTAGATGCGCAGCGATCGGACGGAGGGAGCGAGCATTGTCGTCGCCGCACCGGTTGGCGTGCGGAGTGTCGGGCTGTATCGGCCCCAGCCGAACTGGCGTTCGTCGCCGCCGTCGCAGAGCACGCCGTTGACAACAAAGGTGATGATCTTCGGACCGCCATCGACCGTGACCACGACATGCTGCGATTTGCCTGCGACCACTTTGCCTTGATCGCAGTCCCATGTTGCTTCCTGGCGGCCATCGTTGATTGTGATTCGCAGCGTCTTGTTGCCGGTGGTGGCGAGCGTGATGCCTTTGCCACTTGAGTCACGGCTGTCGAACAATGTCTGGCCCGCATCGAGTGATGGAATGTTCAGCCACAAATCGAGACTGAAACCGGTGCGCGCGTCTCGGGTTCCGTAATCGGCTCGTTTCGTATCGCGCGAGCTGAAGACAGGAAGAGTCGGCATCTTGACCTTGGATTCACCGCCTTTGACTGCGAGCACCAATCCTTCCTTCGCGATATTACGGTTGTCCCATTGGTTGAACAAACCATCGACCAACGGCTTCGAAATCTCGTGCAGTCGTGCGGCGTTTTTCTGCGTCTCGGTGAGGATGAACTTGCCATCTTCTTCGATAAGATCGGGGTAACTCATGCGGATGTAAGGATCGTCGTCGTAGAGCGCGATTTCCGGTTGTGTCCACTCGATGCGTTTGCCCTCGGGCGTATCGACTTCGCGCCCGGCCATTAGCCAGGCCGGATTGCGGTCGTCATAAGGACTGCCGTTTGCACCCGCGATGGCGGCGGGCACGCCACCGGCGCTGTCCGTTTTCATTCGGCCAATGAAGACGCCGCCGTGGTTGTGGAACCAATAGAGAAATTTTCCGTTCGAACAATTCCACGCGAAATTGGCCGCGCGCGGATGCTTCACGCGTTGCTGTCCGCCCGGCGTGTAGGTCATGTATGCCGGCGCGGTCCACTTGTGTCCGCCATCGCGGCTGTAGGCGCACACGGGCCAGCCGTCGATGGACCGGTACACACAGAAGAGCGAACCATCGCTGAGTTTCGACACGCTCTGCTCCTCCGAGACGCGACCGCCGCCGGCAGGCGTGCGCAGCCCGATGTCTCCATCAGGCAAAGTCTCGAACGCGATCTTCGAGGGATCGCGTTCGGTAAGGATGTTCGCACTCTTCAAGAACGCGCCTTCGGATTGTGCGAAGAAGCCTTCGCCCATCGCGCCGACTTTGTGCAAGGTCATCAAGGCCGCATCGCCGAGAATCAACGGACGGCCCACGTTCCAGAAGAAGCGCAATTTTCCGCCGTAGACATTGTTCCGGTCGCACTCGAACTCGCGCACCGGAATCTCGTGTCGCTGCGCGGACCAAGTGCGGCCGTGGTCGTCGCTGTATTTGAAGACGTAATGCCCGAGCGAATCCACGCGAGCATAGACACCTTTGTCCTCGCGCTTGACCTCGCGCACGTTGTCGGTGTTGTGGTTGTAGAGCGCATAGATGCGGCCATACGGCGTCTTTAACAGCACGACGTAACTCGCTTCCGGCCCACTGGCCGGCTCAATGTCCACCGGCTTTTCCCACGTGCTCCCACGATCCGTGCTGCGCATCGAAACGATGTGCTGCCCACCCGCGCCTTCGTGGCCCGTGCCGGTCGTAACGGCGCACAGCCAGGCACCATCGCCGGTCTTCACGATGTACGGCTGGTCAGCGTAGCCCTCGCTGGGGATGTTCTTTCCGGTGTGGATCAAGCGGGTGTCTTCCACCGCGCCTACATCGAACCGGACAAACAGCGCAACTAACAAAGCGATGAAGAGGACAACTTGTTTTGTGTTCAAATGCCTGTTCATTCGAAAATCCTCCTATGCGGATTGATGAAGCCCCAGCAAACGGCACCCATGAGGAACAGGCCTCCCATCGCATACAGCGGTATGTTCCAGTCTCCGGTCGTCCGCAACAGATACGTGACCATCAGCGGACTGAGCACCGAACTGATCGCGCCGGAAGTATTCATGGCGGCGCTGACGACTCCGGCGTGGTTGCCGCCGATGTCCAAGCACGTGCTCCACGCCGCGCCGAGCGTGAACATGGTTGCCGCCACGGCCAGCGCGATCAACGACGCGGCCAGCACGGGCTGGTGCGCGAGCCCCGCAAGGATCATCGCACTTCCCGCCAGCACATAGGCGGCCGCTCCCAGGCCGCAACGGCCCACGCGCAGGCCGAAGCGTTTGCTCAACACGTCGGTGGCGACACCGCCAAAGAGATCTCCTGCGACGCTCAAGATCAACGGCAGCCCGGAGAATAGGCCAAGTTGCATGGCGTCGAAACCGTGTTTCTCTTTCAGATAAGTCGGCAGCCAGGTGATACAGAAATAGAACGCGAACGTGTTTGGGAAGTACATCAGACACAGCGGCAGCGTGTTGCGGTGGCCGAACAATTGCTTCCAATACGCCCACCCTTCATGCGTCGCGCTCGGCGGGATGCGGTCCGCGACAATCTTCTCCAGTTCCGCCGCATTGACCTGTTCGTGCTCGCTCGGATCGTTTCGGAACCAACGGTGCCAGACCATCGCCCAGACCACGCCGGTGAATCCGAAGACCATGAACACCGTCCGCCATCCCAGCCCGAGCGATTGCGTCATCCAGACCACCAGCAACGGCGTCACGCCGCCGGCCAGATGCGCGCCGCTGAAGAAAATTCCCTGCACAGTGCCACGTTCGGACTTTGGCACCCAGCGAGAAAACGTCCGCGCCACGCCGGGCCACGCACCAGCCTCGCCCGCGCCAAACAAGAAGCGCGTCACCAGCATCGCCCCGTAACTCCAAGCCGCCGCGGTCAACATCGTGAACGCCGACCACCACAACACGATCCGCGTCAAAACGTGCCGCGTGCCGCGCCGGTCCGCCCACCACGCCGTCGGAATCTCGAACATCGCGTAAGCCATCGCAAACGCGCTGTAAACCCAGCTCATCTGATCTTTGGAAATTTTGAGATCGCGCATGATGTCGGGCGCGATCGTGGCGATGCAAGCGCGGTCGAGGTACGTCACCATCGCCAGCAATACCGCGAGCGCGATGACACCGTATCGGACATGTGAAGCGGGAGAATTGCTCATGGTGTTTTGCTGACTCCGAAAGGCGATCGAATGTCAATATTCAATATAGGGGCAGGCGTTCCGATCTGCTTATTGACGGGACGCTGGATGCACAAGCTAATTCTTGTTCAACTCTGGCGCAACATGGCTGTGCAACGACGCGAGATCCACCAGGAATTCGGAACCCGAGAGACTGTAAATATAATCGACCTCGAAACTGTCGCCGAGGTACAGGCGCGGTTGCGGATTGACGAGCGGATTCGGAAAAGTCTTCGACACGTGGCCGTCACAGGAAACGGTGAAATCCGTACCGCGCACCGTAACCCGCAGCGTGTGCCATTGCTGCAACGCGAAGTCGCCGACAGGCTCCCACTGGTTGCGCGTGTACGCGTAGAGTTTCCCGGGACGATTCGCGGGCATGCCCAAGCGGATGGGAATGCGGTCGCCCAGCGAGCAGAAGATCAACGTCCCGACCGGCTGTAACCGCAGGACGTGTGTTTCGAATTGGAACTCCAGCGTCTGTCCAGCGGCAAAATCCACTGGGTCGATGTCCACCCCAGCACTAGCCCGCGCATTGAATTGGATCGCCTTGCGTTCGTCTACTGTCTTGATCCGGGGCAGCGCGGTGCGCGCGTCGGGGTTGGTGCGAACGACGTTCTTCTTTCCGGTCTCGTCCGCGATGTCCTGCATTTTGAGAATTTCTTTCGAGCGCGGCCAGACGTAGTACCGCCCGGCCAGCGGCGCGGGAGTAACGATGGCGCCTTCGATGCTGCGCGGTTGCGTTCCCGGTCCCATCGTGTAAGCGAGATAGATGTTGCCGCCATGCGCCACGCCCTGCGGATAGGCGCTGATCGTCCCGGGCCGGGACACCGGCGGGCCGGCTACGAAATCATCGTTGCCGCTGCGGCTGAAGTGCAACGCCACATTGAGGCGGGTCGAATAATCGCGATGGTTCACGAGCGCATCCTGCTGCAACAGGCAGTAGCGCCCGCCGTCGAGCCGGAAAATTTGCGGGCGGCAATTGACCGTCTCCATAAACGAATAGATCGGATCGTTCGGAAAACTCACCGGCGTTCCCAACGCGGCACCGCTGCCGACGGTGGTGAGCCGCCATTGCGTGCCGAGTGGAATTCCTTTGGTAAAGTTGCGCATGAAGACGCGGAGATTCCCGTCGCTCTGTTCGTAAAAGAACGGTTCCCACTGCGCCTCGGCGTCTTCGACGGTGCTGATCGGATTGGAACAGGCCCACGTCGCGCCGCCGTCGTCGGTATAGAAGCAGGCATTAAAGCGGCGGACGGTGCCGGAGGCCGGTTGGCCCGCGCCGGCATCGCGCTTGGGTTCGCGGTAGTTGAGGGTAACCGGAGCGAGCACGCGGCCGGACGACAGGAGCACCGGATTCTGGCTGGCGAAAATAGAACACGACATCCCGTTCACATCCTGGCGGCGTTGGATGCGACGGTGATGCCAGTCGCCGCTGCCTTTGTCGAGCGTGCTGAGGTACAATCCGTCGAGTTCTGGAACCTTGCTGTTGAACGACCAGACGCACCAGAGCTGGCGGTCGTGGAAATTGAGGAGGTTGGGTTGCCACTGGACACAAAGCGGATCGCGCGCCAACGCGCCCGGACCCGTATGCGCCAAGTGTTGGGGCGCGCTCCATTGCGTGAAATCCGTGCTCGTCGTCCAAACGTTGACTTGGCCCGGCTTGCCTTCCAAAACGGTTTCGGCGTGGGCACCCCAAACGGCATGGTAACGCCCGTCAAACCATTCCACGGAGGGCATGTGGTTGTAAGCAAAATGCCCTTCCGCAAGCTTGCCTTCATGAATCGTGACGTGCGTTACCTGCGGCTGATAGAACTCGTATGAGTTCTCTGCGGCGCAAACGTGAACGGCCAGAACAAGCACCGCAAACAACGGCACAGACTGTATGGACATGCCCGCCGCGACAGGGACTGCGGCCTGCGGCTGACGAACGAATGCGTCTGGAATCATCACGCCCCCGGATACTCGTGGCAAAGGTAATGCGTGCGCGGTTCGTCCTCCTCGATTTGAGGAAAACGCTCGGCCGCTTCGAGGAAGAAATTGTCGTTCCAATCGTCGCAGACGCTCGATACCTCGGAGCTGACCGTCAGTCCAGCGCCCTCTTCGCCCCAAAACTGGTGAATCGTACGCGGCGGAATGTTGACGCTCGTACCCGGCTTGAGGCGAACAATTTCGCCCGCGGCGATCGTCCGCGCGACGCCGTCCACCTTCACGCACAGCGCTTTGTCGGAAGGCGTGTTGTCGGGATTGACGGAGCGCAGTTGCACGAGAATATTGCCGCCGGCCAAGCAGCAGATGTCTTCCATCTTGCCCAGGTGGAAATGCGCCGGGGCACGCTGTCCTTCGGGATCGAACAGATATTTGTGTGCGTATGTTTTCGAATAACCCGGTTTGCGCGTCGTCCCGTTCCGCAGCGTGAACAGTGTCCGCCCAATCTGATCGAAGCGCCCGCTGCCAAAATCGGTCACGTCCCAACCCAACATGCAGTCGCGGACCTCATCCCACTCCGCCCCACATCGCGCCCACTCCTGCACGGTCATGAAAGCCATGGGAGGCAACTGCAGTCCAAAGCGCCGGAAAGCCTCCTTCGCTTCTTCGATGCTTCGGTTGATCACGGAACGTCGTAAAGGTAATTTTGTAGTTTGCATTCATCGATAACTACTACATCGTTTCCGGACTTTCAACGACGATTGGTGGGCGATTATGTTTTACAGTAAACCGACAAAACTCACACGCGTCGCAGAGAAGCTCCCTTGATCCAACGGCCATGAACGGCCACGATTTTTTCCCGTGCAGGTATGCCGTACTCATGAGCATGAAGCTGCCCCACCAACAAATCCACCGCAGCCTCGCCAATCACCTCCGGGCATGTGTCAATCCCCGCGAGCGGTCCCACTTCTTCGGACCAATCGAGATGGACCAAGCCGACATCCTTCGGCACACGCAAGGCGAGACGCTTGACCCAATCCAACACAGGCAGTCCGGTGAACAGAATCACGTCTGGTCGGTGGTGCGCGAGCCAGGCAGAAAACGCTGTTGCCGCTTGGCGCGACGTGAGAATCAGCGCCGGCACACGGTCGCGTTCCGCGGTGTCGCGCTGTTGAAGAAGGTACGCTGCAAGCCACGCTCGATCCACACGCATGTCCATCGCCGCGTCGAGCACCAGACCGGGACGCCGGTAACCGAGTCGTTTGAGATGGTGGCTCACCAACCGCATATCTTCGAAATGCGAAGAGACAACGCGATGGAGCCGAGGCTGGGCAATGGTCAACCCTTTGGCCACCGCGGCAAAATGCTGCCATTCCAGAGAGAGACGCCCGGGCGCCTTGGGCAACGATTGTAGAATCAGGCCACGGATGCCGCGCGCGCGGAGAATTTGACTCATGCGCCGAGAATTCATCCCCGGTTCGCGCAACCAAAATACCTCGACCTTGTAGCCCAATTCGTGGGCGCGCGCGTTCACACCGGCAAAGAACCGGCGGTGATTGGGCGACTTCTCCCAACCATCCCGCGTCGGCCAGGCGGTTATGAATCCCAGCGTCGATGTGTCGTGGACGATCTTCAGCGTGCGCAGTTGGGCCATCAAGTCGGCGACGACCGCGTGTGGACGGTAGTTGAGTTTCCGCGCCGCCAGCTCCACCTTCCGTCGCGTCGCCGCTGAAATACGCGGATCATGCCGCAGTGCCAGAGATGCCGTCGTATGCGACACCCCCGCACGCGTGGCTACGTCACGAATAGATGATCGAGTTTTCATTAAAGATTATTCTCACTTACCGCCGCTGGAACCGACTGCGGCCCAGTTGATTCGCTGCATCGACTCGAAAGAGATTGCCCGCTGTTTCATGGTCGTCTTTGCTTTCCATTTGATCTCGTTCAACATGTTTTTGGGCCGGTTGTTATCCTGTGTGACGACGAGAAGATTCGGCACGCCCAGCCAACGCGCGCCCTCCACAGGGGGCATGTGTGAACCTCCGCGGATGCCGGCGTTTTCCAGATAATCAGCATCAGCACCCGGTAGACAGGCGAAAAGCCAGAGCAAATAGCGAACCGTCGTGGGCGCTGAAGTTGGAGTTGTTTGAGTTTGCGCTGCCAGCGGCGCGAGCAGGAGAGCGGAGAAGAAGGAGATTCTCATTGTGTGATCTTATCTGTCAGTCCTGACTCAGTGCCGTCGTCGGCACATGTTCGATGGGTTGGGTGAGGCTCTCCCAGTTCAAGTGGAACGAAGGCTGCGACTCCGAGGCGCGGTATTCGATCCTCACTGGCACGCGCTGTCCCGCGCGAAGTGGGATCGGCAATGAGTGGGCTTTGGTGATCTCTTTGTCGCGCGGGTAGTCCTGCGTGGCCCAAGTGACTTCGTGACCGTCGATCCAGAGCTTGAACTCGCCGCGCGCGTAGATGCTGAGACAGTAGTCCTCGGTGAAGCGAGGCTCAATGAAGCCCGTCCAGCGGATGCTGAAATTCTTGGCGGGTGTGTCCTTTGGCCACGGTTTGTTAATGCCAAACCAGAGGTGCTCGTCTGTGCGGGTCAGCTTGGGCTGGCCGCTAAGATCGAGGTTGGTGAAGACTTCGGCTTTCAGGCCGGTGCCGTTTTGCGCGGGCGCGGTGGCGGGTTGGGTGATGGTGATGTCGCCGCGTTGGCGTTGAAAGTTATCCCAGCCGGTGATGCGGTAGCAGGGGTTGTTGTTCGCGCCCTGGCCGAGGAAGACGACGCTGCCATCGGGCAGTTCGGCTGCTTCGCCTCCGGTGCGGAAGTCGTCGGCGGCGAGCAACGAGACTTCGTCAAAGTAGCGATTGCCTCCGATGCGCTTTTTCCGAACGCCGTGCCAGGTGTAGAGCGGGTCGGGCTTGCTGCCGGGCTGGCTCAAATCGTGGCCGTCGTGCTGATCGCGACCATCGAAGAGACCGCCGACATAGAGGCCGTCGGTGGTCCAGAACTCGCAGGGTTGCTCCAGCCAGTCGAAGACGGGCACGCAGCCTTTCAGCTCATGACCGAGATGCCATGCGCCGTGCAATTGACCGCGCGGATGCGGCCAGCGGGCGACCTTGGCAGAGCTGCGCCAGACGCGATTGCCCGCGGCATCGAGCCGCAGCAGCGCCATGCCATCCGTCATTGTCGAAGGCCATGACCAGCCATGCACGGCGGTGTCGTAGGTGCTGGAGCTTTTGGTGCCGTCGCCATTGCCACCGAGCAGGGCGAAGGTGCCGCCATCGGTGGTGGGCAGCAGCGATTTCGTCTCGCCGCGTCGTTCGGTCTTGGGTCCGGTGGCGATGCCTTGCAACGGCCACACGGGTGCGCCGCAGGCGGTGATGCGCTCGGGTTTGAAGATGCGATACATGCCGTCCTTGTCAGTGCCGCCGCTGCCGATCCAGGCATTCAAGGCGGCGTCGATGCGCAGGCAGAAGCCGCCGTTGGGCTGCGTGGCGGAGGTCCCATCGCGATGCACTTCGCCAAGACGCAGTTCCTTCGCGTCGATGAGGCCGTCGCCGTTTTCATCGGCCCACGAGTAGTGCGCGTATTTGATGCGCGACTTCGTATCCGCAGGATCGCCACCCGCGATTCGAATCGCCTCGGCCCAGGCAGGCGGGAGTTGCTCGACGGTCGCGGTGTTGCCCGCTGCCCAGAGGTCGCGGTGCATGAGACCGAGACAGGCAAGCGGACGCAGACGACCATGCTTCTCATCATGCACGAGCAACAATGGCATCGTGGTGAACTCCAGCAGCAGTTCCGGTTTGCCATCGCCGTCGAGATCTCGGCGCATCGTGCGCATGCGGTTGAAGCTCGGCACACGACCGGCGAACCACGGCGGATAGTTCTGCCGCGTGGCATACAGCGAATCACCCGTGCCACCGCCCTTCGGATCAAACATCTCCGTCCAGCGATACGCGGCGACGGGCCGCCAGTCCCGTTTGGCGTAATCGAGCTTCGCCTGCACAACCGTTTCGTCGTCCTGGCGAATCCAGCCGATCGATGGATCGGACGGGTCGAGCGCGGTCTGCGTGTAGAAATCCATGCCGCCGAACCATTCCTTCACCGGCTCGCCCTTCGCATCGAAGCGCGCGGTGCGGCGAGGCACGGCGTCCTTCTCGATGATCACAAAGCCGCCGTGTCCATCGGCTGCGATTCCTTGCAGACTGGCAAAGTCGTGCGGTTCGTAGCGGCCGAGCTTGCGGCCACCGGCGCGACCGTGCGTGGCGATGAGTTTGCCTGCGGCATCAAAGCACTTAACCTGCTGAACCGAGCCGCCCTCGGCGACAACGATTCCGCCAGTCTTCGCATCCACATCGAGCGCCACGGCATCACGCAAGCCGCGCAGGAACGTGCTGGGCTTTTTGTCTTCGCGGGTGAAACGCACCACGATCTCGCCGATCAGCGCGAAGACTTCATGCTTCGGCCCGAGCGCGATGTCGCGCACGTCGGCGAGCGGCATGGTGTCGAGCGTGGTGCCCGTGGCGGGATCGAGCCACAGCAAGCGACCGCCTCCACGGCAGGAGAGCAGCAGCGTGGCATCATCCGCCGCGATGCGATCCGCCATCGCGATGACTTCGATCTTCCGCAGGCCCCAATGAGCGGCCTTCGGTGTCGCACGCGGACTTTCCGGGATGAACTTGATGCGCAGCTTGCCGTCCTTCACCGGAACGGCGCGGGGCAGTTGGTAGATTTGCGGGAGAAAGAGCGGCTCCGTCTTTGAGCCAGCAGCGGACGGCGGCAATTGCCACCACGCCATTTTGTCGGCCAGAGTGTGGTGGCCCGGAGAGGCTTCCATGCCGTTGGGCTGCACTTCCACTAGCGTCGTCTGCTGCGCGTCGTCGCCGTAGTGATAGCGCAGCAGATACTCGCCATTCGGCAGCGGTGCTTCAAACACACGCGGCTCCAGCGCATCGCAGGTGAGACCGCCGCTGCTTTGCTTCATGCCCTCCACTTTATCCCAGCCCATGTCCGTCTTCGCATCCACGAGCGCGAGCGGCACCGCCGTTTCCTCCGCGCCTGCCTGACCGCTGCCAAAAACAAACGTCTTCACGGGAACCATCGCGGGGAGCGTCGTGCCGTGCTGTCCTTTGCCCACGGGCTTGCCGGTTTCAAAATCGAGCACGAAGACCTTGCCATTGTCCTGCAAGTAAAACGCCTTCCCGCCGCCGACCGCGACATCGTAAGGATTGCGCGCCGGTTCAAACTGGTAGCGCTCCCAGATGACCTTCCCATCGAATCCCACGCGCGTCATCAGCGGCGGCCCCTCGGGATTCGCGGCGATGATGAGCGAGTCATCCGCCACCACGACCGACGTCGGCCCCGCATGATTCCCCGGCCACCAACGCTGGCCGACACTCGTGCCCACGCTCATGAGATACTCGCTGCGCAAGCCCTGCGTCTGAAGCGTGCGCCACTCATATTTCCCCGCCGGCACCGCCTTCCCATCCATGTCGAGCCCGTCCCATGCGAGTGAGTGTTTGCCGCCCGGCATCGGCTGAGCACGAGCCAATTCGCGCACCATTCGGCCCTGCACGTCGTAGATCGCGGCGGAGACGTTGCCGGGTTTGTCGAGCGTGATGGGGATGTCGGCGGCACGTAACGCGACCAACGTCGTCAGCAGCAGGGTTGCGAGGAGGGTGAGGGTGGGTTTCAAATGTGTTCCTTTCTCATTCGATCCGACGTTTCAAGTATGCACCCACTGAGCGAAACAGTACACTTTTCGCCTGCGCTTCAGCGGCAAGAATCCCATAGAAACACCGGCGCACAACGACGCAAGCAGCGGACGGCCTGGGTCCCTTATTCCATCACCGCGAATTCCGGCGACAACAACAGCGCCTGACACAATTCCTCCCAGGCGGTCAGCGGCTTTGCCGGTTTGTTGGGGTCGGAGAAATCGACGCGGGCGTCCCAGCGCCGCGCCATCCCGGGCATTCCCGGCATGTCCGCTCCGGGCACGATGATGCCCGGCGACCACTGGTAATGTCCGGCGTCTTTGCCGCTTTGGCTGCTGACGATAAAATCCAAAACGTCTCCCTTTTGCACCGGAACTTTCGCGAGGTCCGTGCACACCGACTGTGCTTTGGCTTTCCATTCGCCGAGTTCGCCGGAGCGGCTGCTGACGACACGTGCGACGACGCCTTCGGTCTTGGCATCGGTGTGAGTCAGTTCGGCGGCGATGTTGATCTCGCCGTCAATCGGCGCGATCCAGCGCCGGATGCTGCTCAGCGCGGGCGTGAGGCCCGAGTCCCCGCCCATCGCATCAACCTTCACTTCGCTGGGTTTGCCGTCGGCGGTCTTGAGCGTGCCTTTGAACGACTTTCCATCGAATGCCTTGAGCGGTGCGAAGGCTTTGAGTTTCTTCGCGGCCGGGTCGAAATCGCCGTAACCGTATTGCCAGTCCTGCGACTCCGGATGCACGAGATCGTTGGGCGGATAGGCGGCGAGATAATCGCGCGCGCGTTGCGATTCTTTCTCCGTCGGCTGACGCTGGAGCACGCGCCGGTAGAGTTCAACGATGCGCGCATTGTCGTCGGGAACATCTTTGGCCAGCGACGCGGCGAGCACTTTGGCGCTGTCGGTCATGAGCGGACTGTTCAGGAGAATGAGCGCGCGAGGCGCCAACGCCGTGCGTCCACGCATCGGCGCGCTGAAACTCGGGCTGGGGAAATCGAAACTGCGATACAGCGAAGACAACGCCTTGCGATCCACGTAACCATAAACGGTGCGGCGGACGGATTCCCCGATCTTCTCCGGCTTGCCGAACAGATCCGTTTTCAAACGCCCACTGACCGCCAGCACCGAATCACGAAACGGCTCCAGCTCCAACGGTTGCAGGGGAAAGTCGACGCGCTGATAGGCGGCGGTCAGCAAGATGTATTTGTTCAGTTTCTTGATGCTCCAGCCATTCTGCATGAACCACGCGGCGAGGTGGTCGAGCAGTGGCTGGCTGACCGGCTTGTCCCCGCGAAAACCAAAGTCGCTGGGCGTGCCGACGAGCGGCGTTCCAAAGTGCCAGTTCCAGACGCGGTTGACAATCACGCGTGCGGTGAGCGGATTGTCTTTGTTCGCGATGGCCTTGGCCAATTCGAGCCGGCCACTTTTGTCTTTTGGAAACGGCTCGGGCGAAACAGCCTTCAAAACGGAGAGGAACTGGCGCGGCGCATCGGCTCCGGGCGTCTTGGGGTTTCCGCGCACGAAGGCTTTCCCTTCGTACGGCTTGGCTTCGTCCACGAACACCATGGCCCGCGCGGGAGCGCCCGGATGGTTGGCCAACTCATTCACCGCTTTGGTGGCGTTGCGGCGCAATCCATCAGCGACATCGCGCGTCGAGTAAAGCTGGCTCGACAGAAAATCTTTCGCGGCGAAAAAGAATGGCGAGCCCTCTTCGATAAAAATGGCGCGCAACGCCTGATCGTCGGCTTCGGGCAGCGCATTGGCGCGTTGGACAGTATTGAGGCGTTCGATCGCGCGGATTTCAAGCTCCTTCAGCGGCAGCCCCAGTTCTTCTTCAGTCGGCGCGCAAGCGGCTCTCAACGGCTCGCGCCATCTCTCCGCCCACAACGCGTCAACTTCGCTGGCGTAAAGATTGTTGTAGATGTCCGCCACGTCGCGCAGTGTTTTGGGCGCGGCTTTGGCAAATGAACGCGCCACCGACGCGTGCAGTTTTTTGTCCGCATTCTTTCCAAACGATTCACACAACGGCTTCGCTTTGGCCGCGAAGTCGGCGTCGCCCAGTGCCGAGAGTTCGAGCCACGGCCCGAAGACGTTCGCGTGGCCTTTGACCCATTTGTCCCAGCTCTTGACCATGCGGCCATGAACGCTGCTGCTGAGGCGGCGCGCATCAACGATGTCCCCCTTGACCGTTTTGCTTTCGTAGATGGTCTTGAATTCCGAGTCGCGCGCGGCCAGAAGATAGTCGCCCAAACGCGAGCGAATCGCGCTCATCGACCGATCGGCTTCGAACGCGTGAATACGGATGTACTCCGAACGCGCGAGTTTGTTTTTCTCAGCGTATTCGCGTGTCTGGGGCGTGTCCGCTTGTGGCAATGCGGGCGGGATGTCAGGCTCTTTGCTACTTTTTAAGACCGCGTAGAGCCCGTAATAATCCTTCGTCGTGATCGGCTCCAACTTGTGATCGTGGCAGCGCGCGCATCCGATTGTCAATCCCATCAGTCCCCGGCCGATGACATCAATCGTGTCGTCGAGCGTGTCGTCGTCGAGCCTTCGATCCTTGCGTGTGCCAAGTCCAAGGAATCCCATCCCGGCGAGCGTGAGCGGATCCTTCGCGGTGTCGAGTTGATCGGCCGCGATTTGTTCGAGAATGAATCGATCATAGGGCTTGTCGTCGTTGAAGGCCTTGATGACGTAGTCGCGGTACGTCCACGCGAAAGGATAGGTGTCGTCGCCGTTAAAAATCGAACCCATGTTGTCGGCGTAGCGCGCGACATCGAGCCAGTGCCGCCCCCAGCGTTCACCGTAGCGCGGATCGGCCAGCAATTTATCGACGAGTTTCTCGAATGCTTGCGGCGAGTTGTCCGCCTCGAAGGCGTTCACTTCATCGTATGTCGGAGGCTCCCCGACGAGGTCAAGAAAGGCACGGCGAATGAGTGTGCGTTTGTCCGCGAGTTGCGAAGGCTTTAATCCGGCAAGCGCATCAAGCGAAGCCGGTTTCGAATCGACCGGCGGCTGAAACGCCCAATGCTTTTTGGCATCCTCCAAATGCTGTTCGATCTTCGTGAGCGTTCGTTCACCGGATCGCGGATCGGGCGCTCCTTTGTTCACCCACGTTTCGAGGTCTGCGATCTGTTCGTTGGTGAGTTTGTTTTTCGGCGGCATCTGCAAATCGTCGCTCGACCATTTCACGGCCTGAATGAGCAGACTCTTCGCGGCATTGCCCGGGATCAGCGCGGGGCCCGTTTCGCCTCCTTTAAGCACTCCAGCTTTCGTGTCGAGAAGCAGGCCGCCCTTCTGCTTTTTTCCAGCGCTGTGGCATTCGTAACACCGCTCGACCAAAATCGGACGGATCTTGGATTCGAAGAAATCCGTGTCCTCGGCGCTGAGACGCGTCGCCGCCGCGAGCAGGAAGACGGTGCCGACGAGACCGTGATTTCGGATCTGAAATGAAAATGCGCTCATCTAGGCCAGCACTCCTTTGACGACGCGTCCCGCGACGTCCGTCAACCGGTAATCCCGGCCTGCATAGCGGTATGTCAGCCGTTCGTGGTCGAAGCCTAGCAGATGCAAAATCGTCGCGTGGAGATCGTGAACGTCGACGGGATTCTCGGCCGCCAGTGCGCCGAACTCGTCCGTGCCGCCGTACACGCTTCCGGCCTTCACGCCGCCGCCCGCCATCCAGACGGTGAAGCCGCCGGCATTGTGATCGCGGCCGATGCCTTTTTTCTTGGCGACGTCGTTGTTGTCGCTCGTCGGCGTACGACCAAATTCTCCGCCCCAGAGAATCAGCGTGTCCTTGAGCATGTCGCGTTGCTTGAGGTCCGTGAGCAACGCATGAAGCGGCTGGTCACAGGCGGTCGTCAATTCGCGGTGGCGTTCGTCGTTGAGATCGTGAGTGTCCCAACCGTTGTGATAGACCTGCACAAAACGCACACCGCGTTCGACGAGACGGCGGGCGAGCAGCAATTGGCGGCCCTGCTCCGTGTCTCCATAAAGAGCGCGAATGTGCGCCGGCTCGCGCGTCAAATCGAAGGCGTCGGTGGCTTCAATCTGCATGCGGAACGCCGTCTCGAATGCGCTGACCCGGCCTTCCAGCAACGCGTCGCCGGGATGTTTCTGAGCGAAATCTTCGTGCATCGCATGCATCAGATCGAGTTGCCGACGTTGTTCGCGCAGAGAGGTGGTGCCGCTGCGGATGTTCTCAATCATTTTGGTCACAGCGGGGTCGCGAGTCGGGATTCCAGTCCCGCCGCACCACGAAGGCAAAAAAGCATTGCCCCATTGCTTGTCGCCGCTCGACGTGGTGCCGCTGGGAGAGAGCGAAACGAATCCCGGCAAATTGCGGTTTTCCGATCCCAACCCATACACCGTCCACGCCCCCATGCTCGGCCGCACACTGGCGAATTCGCCGGTGTTCATGACCAGTTGAGCGGGTTCGTGTACGGACGTCGTCGTGTGCATGGATCGCACGACGCAGAGTTCGTCCGCATGGGCCGAGAGCTTCGGAAACAGTTCGCTGATTTCCAGCCCGCTCTGCCCGTGTTTTGAAAATTTGAACGCGGAGCGTTGCAGTTTACCGCTGAGCCGACCCATGCCCGAAGCCGCTTCGCCAGCCGTTTTCTGATAATTCTTCATGACATCATCGACCAGCCGAGCATGGAATTTTTCCAATGTCGGCTTCGGGTCGAACGTGTCCACTTGCGACGGTCCGCCTTCGCAGAAAATATGAATCACACGCGTTGCTTTCGGCGCGAAGTGCGGCTTCCTGGCGGCCAGCGGCGATTCCGGCGCGTCCGCAGCGGAAAGTCCCGCATCGCGCATCAGCGCTGCCAGTCCCAACGCGCCCATTCCCATCCCGCATCGCCCCAAGAAATCGCGGCGGGTGCTCACCGGATGATTCCGGCAGCAGAGTGAGTTTTTCATCCAAGCACCTCTTCTAAATCAAGTGATCGCAAATCAAAGGTCGATAGCGTTGTATAGAATTACACCGGCCAGGTGCCGAACGCCTTTGCTTACAGCGTTCAATTTACTAGCACAAGCGCAAGCTGCGCTTTACAATCTTTTTATCGGTCCTTGGGGGGAGAATTCAATGCACCAGCGGCGCTATTACAAGGAACTTCGCGTTCAGCAATTCCGCGCCTTAATTGAAATCGGGAATCATGGCAGTGGCTCGAGCGCGGCGAAGACGCTCGGCATTTCGCGCGCAGCAGTCGGGCAGCAATTGCAGGCGCTCGAGGACGAATTCGGCGTCGAACTCACCGTGGTCAACGGACATCGAACGGAACTGACGGCGGATGGGCGGCTGTTGCTCGAATTCGCCGGCCCGGTCGTCGATGGTTTCGACGGCATGAAGGCCGCCTTTCTGGACCGAAAGGGGCAGCTCAAACGCAGGCTTCGCGTCGCCACCACCGCGAGCCTGCTCCATCACGAATTGCGAAAACCGGTTGCCCTTTTCAGGAAAAAGCACCCGGAGGTTTCGATCAGCCTGCTTGAACGGCCTTCAGCCGAAGCGAAGGATTTTCTCCAGCGCGGTCATGCCGATGTCGCCATCATCGGGCGTTTCGATCAACGGAAGGAAACAGCCCAGCTGACGTTCGAACCGCTCACACGGTATCCTTTCATGCTCGCCTGTCCCAAAAAACATCCACTGGCCCGTGGCAAGCCGGCGAACCTGAACGACGTGATTCGTTATCCTGTCCTCTTTCCCAGCCAGGGCACCAATGCGCGCGAGCGCATTGATTCCGTCCTGATGAATGCGAAACTTAACGACCGCATCGACCTCGCATTTGACTCGCAAAACGCGTCGCTTCTGTTGTCCTACGCTGCCGACGGAATGGGCGTGGCATTGTCGTCAATGAGTCCCGAATTAATCAAACACTTCGGTGCACAACTATTTTTTCAGGACATGAGCGGTCGTTTCGGGACCGAAGAGGTCGTGCTCGTTCAACGTCTGCGCCGCTACGAACTGTCGCATGTCGCGGCATTCATCGCGATCGTCCGAGATGAGGTGAATCGGTAAGACCGACTGGACGAATCACATTCCGGAACAATTTGTAAAGCGGCGCTTGCACATGCGCAACAAAATCGAGCGCAAGAATCATCGGCCTTCGGAACCCAGCCGGTGTTATTCAATGTAGCGCAATCGATCGTCGGAATAAGTAAAGTTGATTTTATTAGGCCCGCTTCCATGAGAAACTCACTTAAATGTTATCATCCCCCAATAAGCACCCGACGCTATCCTCGGGGGCACTGTGGGAAGGAAAATAGTGCGCGACGGGAGGCGCTGGCGGTGCGGCTGTCGCAGAATCGACGGTTTATGAACCTGCGAAGAAAATCATGGCAATTCATCGTAAAAAGTACTCTCGGGGTCGTAGGAATTGTATTCAATACCCTTACGTTGGGAGCCGCTGATTTCACGCCCGCTGCCCGCCAGTTTCTTAATCTTCACTGTGCGGAGTGCCATGATGCGGATGTGCAGAAGGGGAACTTGCGAGTCGATCAGCTTTCGCTTGCGAAGCCAGATCGCGATCAATTGAACCGACTCGTCCTTCTCTTCGACCGTGTGCAAACCGGCGAAATGCCGCCGAAGAAAAAAGGCCCGCTGGCTCCGGAAGAGCGTG
>JBAXUS010000339.1:0-4678 GCA_037129555.1 Planctomycetota bacterium | reverse complement strand
ACGGAGAGGCAGGGATTCGAACCCTGGAGACCCTTGCGGGCCTACTTGTTTTCGAGACAAGCCCAATCGACCACTCTGGCACCTCTCCTAACGACTTTTTAACTGATATTTAGTTGCAGTTTACAGCTTCATTTAAGTGCGCTGTATCCAATTGTTAAAAAAGGCATTGTATACTTTTTGGATATACAATTTTTCTAATGACAGTGTAAAAGCACTCGACCCTCATTTAAATAAACTCTAGCACGGTGCTGCTGATGTTCAACTGTATTTCTGGTGTTTCAATCGTGGATGTCGCGTGTGATTCTGTCCAAGGTTTTTTCTTCATTCTAGCCACCGCCCAAGGAATTCATCCGCGCAATTTCGCGTTCAATTCGCGACCGAGGTTTTTGATTTTATTCACTTTCTCTTCGCCCAAGAAGACGATGGGAAACGCTGTCTTGTTGTGCGTGAGTGGTTCGTCGAGGTCGATCCATTGGCGGCACATTTCGCCGTCGGGCGTCCCGGGAATGGGCGAGAATTCGGAGAGCATCACGCGAATGCCGAGGCTATTGGCGAAGCGCATCGACTCTTCTACATTCTGCTGGTCCGCGTTGGGATGCGACATGATCAGATACGCTGCGATGGTGTCGATCTTCATGCCGGCTGCGACGAGGTTCTCGATCGCGTCTTTCAATTCGTGCGAATAGACTTTTCCCCCGGTCTTCTTCTGCCACTCGTAGGCGCTGCTTTCGAAGCCGAGGTAGACGACTTTGAAGCCCGCTTCGACCATAAGTTCGGCAAGCTCTTTCGAAATGAAGCGCGCGTTCAACGCGTTGGGCGTGTGAAAATTCAGGCGGCTGCCGCGCTTGATCGCTTCTTTTAAAAACGGCACGAGAATCCGGTCGGGCTGGTAGAGCAGCGCGTCGTCGTAAAAGACGGCGTGCTTTGCCTTTCGTTCGATCAGGAAATCGAGTTCGGCGACCGAGCGTTCCATCGGGCGCGAGTGGAACGTCGGATAGACCTGCGGCACCGAGCAATACGTGCACTTGAATGGGCAGCCGTCGGCGAGTTTCAAGACGCCGGTGTCGAGCGTGTTGTACAAATCCCAATAGGGCAGGCCGTCGGGATTCGGTTCGACGTTCAGGAATTTCCAGAGCGGGTCGAGGTTCAATCCGTCGAGGACAAAATCAGCGCCGATGGTTTTTGCGTGTGAATTGCAGATCGTCGCATAGACGCCTCCGAGCACAATTTTTGTGTTGGGAGAATACGCGCGCAGATCGTCGATAGCTTCTTTGACGCCGAGATACCAGTACGTCATGACGGTCTGGATCAGCGCGAAATCGAACGGGCCTTCGCGTTCCAAAAATGCGCGGAATTCCGAGCGCGGCAGACCGAAGCGGTGGTAGTGACGCGGAATGGAATTGAAGAGCGCGGGCTTGTCGAGCGGTTCGTTCAGAAACTCGCCGCGCCCCCAGACATCCTTGCGCAACTTCACGCCCTGCGCGGCGGGATGGAGGCGGTCGAGGTAATCAAAGAGCCGCACATCCGCGCGCCCGCGCAAGCGCCCGCCGACGCTCAACAGGCCGTACGGCTTCAGCCAGAAATCGTACGCGGCGAAGTCGTGAATGGGCGGATTCAACAGAAGTATGCGCGGCGTTTTCATGTTGCGTTTCAGCCCCAAAGGGGCGAAATAATGTAGCCCAGGGCGTCAGCCCTGGGTTTTGAAATCAAGACAATTGTGAGTGGGAAAAGCGAGTCTTCTCCCACGCACAAGGTGTCATCAACCCCAGGTGATCAAGCCCGGGATGAATTGCGAGGCAATGTTCGTGTGCTTCGGCAGCGCTCGGATTTCGTATCCGAAGCGACCGGTTTTGTCGCACGGGATTTCGCCCGAATAGCGGTACGAGCCGTCCGAACCATCGACGCGGAAGAAGCAGGTCAGCGACTTAGCCGAACCCTCTTCAATGCCGCCCTGATCATTCAAGCGGCCATAGTATGCTTGAACGTCCACATCGTCGGGGCTGATCGGACCGAGGTGCATCTTGACGCTGAGCGAAACCGGCGCGCCGGAGTGCAGGCGTTCCGACTTTTCAGCGTAGACTTCCTCAACGCGAACCTGCGCCCAATTCGCGAACAATTTCAACTTCCACTGCCACAGTTCCTTGGCTTTTTCGATGTTCTCGCCATTGATCTTCAACCAGCGTTCGCCAGCTTTGCTGTAGTACTTTTCGTAATAATCCTGGACCATGCGGAACGTGCTGAACGTTCCGGCGGCGGTCATCATCGCGCGCTTCATGCGGCGGATCCATTCGCGCGGCAGGCCGTCGCCCTTGCGTTCGTAAAAGAGTGGAACGATATGCTTTTCGAGCAGGTCATACAACGCGCGGCTTTCGACATCGTCCTGGTATTCGAGGTCCGTGTAGTCTTCGCCATTTCCGATGGCCCAGCCGTTTTCGCCGTCGAAACCCTCCGGCCACCAACCATCGAGGATCGAACAATTCAGCGCACCGTTCGCGGCGGCTTTCATGCCGGACGTGCCGGACGCTTCCATCGGTCGGCGGGGCGTGTTGAGCCAGACATCGACGCCCTGCACCAGATACCGCGCGACAGTGATGTCGTAATCTTCGAGGAAGATGATGCGGTTCTTGAAGCGCGGGTCGCGCGCAAATTTATAAATCGCCTGAATGAATTGCTTGCCGGCCGTGTCCTTCGGATGCGCTTTCCCGGCGTAGAGAATCTGAACGCGGCGGTCCTTGTCCGAGAGAATTTGAGCGAGGCGTTCGGGGTCTCGGAAGAGCAGTGTGCCGCGCTTGTAGGTAGCGAAGCGTCGTGCGAAACCAATCGTCAACACTTCGGGATCGAAGATTTCCTCAGCGTCTTCAATTGAGCGCGGCGAAGCGCCCGAGCGCTTGAGTTGCGCCTTCACGCGTTCGCGTGCCCAGACGACCAGACGTGACCGGCGACGTTCGTGGATACGCCACAATTCAGCGTCCGGAATCAGATCGGGACCGCGCCAATTCTTGCCCTGATTCCACGCGTCGAGCGACCAGCGCGGGCCGCAGTAGCGGACGAACAATTCGTCGAGTTGATCGGAGACATACGAACGGATGTGGCAGCCGTTGGTGATGTGACCGATGGGGACTTCGTGGGTCGGGACGTCCGGCCAAACCGGGGACCACATTTTGCGCGAGACTTCACCGTGCAATTTGGCGACGCCGTTGGCCGCGCCGGACGTGCGCAGCGCCAGGATTGTCATCGAGAAATTTTCGTTCTCGTCGTGCGGGTTGACGCGTCCCAGCGCGAGGAATGACTTGCGGTCGATGCGTAGTTTGTTGTGCCAGTCGCCGAGGTAGCGGTCCATGAGGTCCGTGCCGAAGACTTCGTTTCCGGCAGGGACCGGCGTGTGCGTGGTGAAGATATTTCCCGGGACACCGGCTTCCTGAGCTTCATGGAATTGCAGGCCTTTTTCTTCAATCAAAATACGCATACGTTCAAGGGCAGAGAAGGCAGCGTGGCCTTCGTTCATGTGGACGACTTCTGGCTCGCGTCCGAGGGCACGCAGCGCGCGGATGCCGCCGACGCCGAGGAGGATTTCCTGCTTCAACCGATGCTCGTGGTCGCCGCCGTAGAGTTGATCGGTGATCGCCTTATCTTCAATGGTGTTGGCGTCGATCTTGGTGTCAAGCAAGTACAGTGGAATGCGACCGACTTGGACGAGCCAGATTTGCGCCCAGACTTTGCGTCCGGGGAAATCCACGGAGATCACCAGCGGCTTGCCGTCCGCGCCGGTTTGGAGCGTGCACGGCAGATTGTAGAAATCGTTCGGGTACAAATATTCCTGCTGGAAACCTTCGTGGTTGAGGTACTGGCGGAAATATCCGTTGTAGTAGAAGAGGCCGACGCCAGCCAGCGGAATGCCGAGCGCGGAAGCGGCTTTGAGATGGTCGCCAGCGAGGAGGCCGAGACCGCCGGAGTAAATCGGGAGGCATTCGTGCAGGCCGAATTCGGCGCTGAAGTAGGCGATGGTCGGGACGGGTTTTCCGGCGGAGACCTGGCTGTGCCACGTCTCGGCTTTCATGTATTCGATCATCGACGCTTCAACACGGTCCAGCGCCGCGAGGAAGCCGTTGTCTTCAGCGAGTTTCGCGAGTGCTTCCGGGCTAAGCCGCCCCAACATAATAAGGGGGTTGTGTCCGCAAGCTTCCCACGTGTCGCGGCTGATGTCGATGAACAACTGACGGGCCTCACCCGTCCAGCTCCACCACAGATTGCACGCGATGTCGCGCAGAGCACTCAAGCGCTCGGGCAACGCGGGGACGACGGTGTACGTGCGAACATTCCTCATGAAACGAAACTCCTCACTTTCATAAATGCGGACATAATGGCAGATTTAATACATCCGCTAACACGAGCGGTGCCAAACCCCATCATGCGGGTGATTTTTCCCATTTTAACGTGAAGTGCGTATATTCCGAGTGGTTTTTGCATGAAAAGCGAGTGAATGTGTGTGAAGCTGAGTGTACGCATTCAACCATTGTGCGTAATGTTGGTGCGATAGGTCTGTGCAAAACGCCAGAACGAAACAGGTATTTTGGAGTTTTCGTTCCGCATTAACGTAACCCAAAGAGCCGCGCGCGCAAGCAAGCGGCCAACCCCACGCCCCCACCCAACCCCAATTTTTCGTCCCTCCGCCCTTTTC
>JBAXUS010000338.1:0-4707 GCA_037129555.1 Planctomycetota bacterium | reverse complement strand
CGGTCTTTCTAGGATGGGCGATACTGGATTCGAACCAGTGACCCTCAGCTTGTCGAGCTGATGCTCTAACCAGCTGAGCTAATCGCCCCGTTAAGGGAAAAGTATTAAACTCGATTTACCGGTAGAGTCAAGTTCACAATTTGAAAAAAAATTCTGATTCTCCACCCATCTAAAATTCCCCTTCACGTTCGCCCGGCGTGTCCGGTATAGTGCGGTCGTTGCGTTAAACCTTAAACCAGAAACTCGAAACGAGAAACGGATCACATGCCCGGAATTTTTCTCTCAGCCGAATGGCGGCACCTCGCGATGTTGAATTACGAGGTCGATCCCGCGATCCTTCAGCCGCGTGTGCCTCCCGGCACCGAACTCGATTTGTTCGACGGAAAAGCCCTCGTCAGCATCGTCGGCTTCATGTTTCTCAAGACCCGCGTGCTCGGAATTCCGATTCCGTTTCACATGAATTTTCCGGAACTCAATCTTCGTTTCTACATCAAGCGCCCGCACCCGGATGGCGACCGCCGCGCTGTCGCGTTCGTCAAAGAAGTCGTTCCACGCTTCGCCATCGCGTTCGTTGCGCGGACGCTGTACAACGAAAATTACGTCTCGCTGCCGATGCGCAATTCGCTCGAACAAAATGCGTCGTCGATTGCCGCAGACTACGAATGGAAGCTCAATAGCCGCTGGCAAAAAATGGGCGTTCGAAGTTCTGGCTCCGCTGCGATTCCTCCGAAAGGTTCGGGCGCGGAATTCATTACCGAGCACTATTGGGGCTACGCCGCGCAGCCCGGTGGCGGCACGATGGAGTACCAAGTCAAGCACCCTCAGTGGCGCACGTGGGAAGCTGACGATCACACCTTGGACGCCGATGTCTCCGCGCTCTACGGCCCCGAATTCGCCCCCTTTCTAAAAGTAAAACCGCACTCCGCGATTCTGGCCGAAGGCTCGCCGATCACCGTCTCGAAAGGCACTCGGCTTTAAATTTTCGTTTCCTGAATCGTCTTCAATACCATGGCTAACGTTTCGGGCGCGCTGTCCGTTGTCATGGCGTTAAAATTCTGGGACGCATCCAACGCCGAATACATCGCCGCCGTGAACGCGAAGTCTTCGCGAATCGCGGCGGGCGGTCGGCGCTCTTTGCGCTGATCAACACAATTGATCAACGTCAACGGCCTCGGCGCAATGCACGCCGCGACGTGTTGAACGTCGAACGCCTTCAAGCATCCAGGCAGATACAAGCTGAAATGATGGTTGTGCCGACCGCGCTCGGCGAGGCTCTTGTACGACGCCAGTCCGCGCAACGCTGCGACACGCGACACATCTTTTTCCAACGCCGCAGCGTACAGCCCCCACAACGCCCCGCGTCCCGTTCCCGACAGCGTGATCGCCGATGCATCCACGTCCCGGCGCGATTTCAAATACTGGACCGTTCGCATGACGCTGAAGACTGACAGCCCGAACACATTCAATCCCGCATTCAACGCCCTCCGCGCCCACACCGATTCCGCTCCGTTCAGCATCGCATCATAGCCGTCATTCTCGTCGCGCTCAGCTTGCAGTCGCGTCTCGCCCACTCCAGGCACGTCGATGGTCATGACATGAAATCCCGCGTTCGGAATCGCCCTCATCCACTCGCCCGCGCTAGTCACACCCGCCACGCCGCGTTCATGCAACGCCAGTAGCACCGGCGACGGTCCGCGCGTTTCGTCCCCACCCGGTCGCGTGTAAAATCGATACGGCGCGTACAATCCGTCGGCGATGATCACGCGTCCCTTTTCGACCTGCATGCCCCAGTCCATCGACCTGCTTTCGATTTCGCACGTCACAGGTTCGGCGACTTCCGGCAACGCCAGCAACGGTGCGAACCGAGCGCGCAATTCGGTCCTCATCGCGATTGCATGTTCGGCGTTGTTCGGTGGAAGAATTTGAGGCGGTAACTCGCGCGCGATGGCTGCGTGAATACTAAAGAGGCTCGACGCGTTCAGCGAATTCGCGGTCTGTCCAGTCTCCGTACAGTTCAATATGTCCGGACCCTCAGCAGCCGTTTCGCCATCACGGACGCGCTCGAAACCCATCCCAAATCCGCGCGCAAAATGATCCACGATTCGAGTGCGAATGAATTTCGCGAAGCCCGTGACCCCGCGTTCTTCCGGCGCTTCGAAGCGATTCGGTTGTCCCAGCATCGCATACACGCGCGTCAAATCGGCCACCGTTTCTTCATGCGGCAACGCTGCTCGCTGAGCCGCACAACGCACCAGTAAAAATGGCCTCGGTGCGAATGGAATTAAAAAATCAGCAGGCATTAGTCCATGAGCCAAAACGCCGGGCAGCGTACTCTCGATGCTCCCGCCGCCCAACACTGAATCGTCCTGTGTGTCAGCGATAATCGCTGCGGCAGCGACACGCGGTTCCAGACAACACACGATTCGGACGAGTGCGTCGCTCGAACCGTCGCCGACGATCCCAAGCCGCTTGGCGTCCATGTCCGGGCGCGACGCGAGCACGTCCAACGCGCGCGTCGCTTCAAACGCCATCCACTGAGCGAGCCGGTTTCCTGTCAGCAGCAGCGGATGCCCAAGATGTGCGCGTTCGACTCCCGGCGTCCGCCCAACCCACGAACGCCGCAACGTCGCATCATAATATTCCAGCCGCTCGCCCTGTCCGGGACTGTCGAACAACAGCGCCGCAATGCCACGCCGCGCGAACAGTTGCCCCATGCGCTGCCGCTCAGCTTGCTGCTTCCCATCCGGCGCGTCGCCTGAAAAAATCACGACCGCCGGATACGGCTCTGCGTGTCCGGTCGGCACGTACAGATTCGAAGTGACGACAGTCCCAAGCAGCCCTTCAAATGTGAGCGTCTCGACCGCATAATCATCGCGGCTATGTGTGGCGATGACGCGACTCTGCACCGCTTCTCGAGCCGGACAGACACCGAGCAGCGATCGGAAGCTTCGCACAATCTCAGCTTGTCGCTGAGTCAGAGCTGCGACTGTCTTTATCGTTTCAAACGCTGCCCGCCGTCGCGCACGGTGTCCTTGTGCGACCGTTGAAATATACGCTTCCACCATCCCAGAATACGTCATCACTCGTTCATCCTCCCGCATGGTAAGTGACGCGTGGGATATCAAAGGGATTCAAAAATAGCGGAACTATTCTAAATGTTCGGAAGCGTGAGGGCTGCTCTTGCGGAATCCGCACGTGCGTTTTGTAGATCGCATGGAATGAAAGTTGCGCTTCGAGTATACTCATGCTGTATGTCATACGAGCGTGACCTACTTGACCGCGTTCGCGAGTACACTAATTTAGGAGCTGAATAATGAGAACGTTCAAACGTGCGCCGTTCGGATTGAGTTGCGCGATGCTGGCGGTTTTTTCAGTGGTGGGCGGTGAGACGAAACCGGCTGAAGTTCAATTGCTCGATGGCAAGGGGATCGCGATTCTGCGGTCGGCCATCGATTATCTGGCCAGCACGACGAAGTATTCGATGACGCTTCACAATACGACAACGTTCGACGGTGGGCCGGGGAAATTCAAGGAATCGACCGGGAAGTACGAAGTATCCGTTGAGCGCCCGAACAAAATGGCGATGGTGATCAAGGATGGTGATCTGCGCTGCGCGGTGATATCGGATGGCAAAACGCTGTGCACTTACGCACCGCCGCTAAAGGTATTCGCGCAGCGCGATGCTCCGAAAACGCTCGTCGAATTGTTCAATATTGAAGAGATTAAAAGTGTTGTTCAAGAGGACTTGAGCGAACTGTTGTTCCTCGACAATCTGTCCATGAACAACGCCTTCGACATCATCATGGATGGCGTCATGAACTTGTCGATTCGTGGCGTAGAAAAGGTGGAGGGCGGAGCCAGCGCGTACCGGTTGCACTTCAAGGAGAAGGATTTGGAGTGGGATATGTGGATCGAAGTGGGAACTCAACCGTTACTGCGCAAGATCGCGATTGTGCGTGAGCGGACTGTCAAAGATGACAAAGGTCCGGTCAAAATTAAGAAAACGATTGTGTCGAAGTTCGATGACTGGAAAGTGAATTTGGAGATTCCGGCGGATCGGTTTGTATTTGTACCGCCCAAAGATGTGAAGCGCGTCCCGTCGTTCTTGGAACAGCCGGGAGACGCAGGGAAGGCATATGATCCGAAATTACTAGGCGAGACAGCTCCCCAGTTTGTCGCGAAATTGCTGTCGGGTGGGACGTTGGATTTGTCGGAACACAAAGGCAAGAATGTGGTGTTGCTTGATTTCTGGGCGACGTGGTGTGGACCGTGCAGAAAAGCGCAGCCGATTGTCTCGGAAGTATGCGCGGGATTTGCAGGCAAGGGACTCGCGGCATACGCTGTGAATTTGAAAGAGACACCGGAAAAGGTCAAGGAATTCCAAACGGCAACACCGTCGTTGACCCTGCCGATTGTATTGGACGAAGAAGCGAAGATCGCAGAAGCCTATCGAGTTCAACCGATTCCGATGACGGTGGTGATCGGAAAAAACGGTATCGTTGAAGCAGTGTACTTAGGGCTGCCGAATGATCTCGAAGGATTCAAGAAGAATCTGAAAGCGCAGATTTCGACGCTGCTCGAAGGTGGGACGTTGTTGAAAAAGTAAAAGCGTGTTTAAGGTTCAATATTGAAATGGGTGTGCGCCGCCGTTCCCCTCTCCCCTTGAGGGCAATGGCCCTAAGTTAAGCACAAGAGCGTAATGGAGCA
>JBAXUS010000337.1:0-4746 GCA_037129555.1 Planctomycetota bacterium | reverse complement strand
TCAACACTAGATCGCCTTTGGCGTGCATCGGATTCATCCCGCCGACCGCACCGCTTAAAAACAACGCTTCCGCACCGCACGCTTTTGCCACGCGCACCGGCATCGTGATCTGTTCCCAATCCCAGCCTTCATACAAATGAAAGCGACCATCGAACGCGAGCACCGGCGTTCCATTCAACGTCCCGGCGACGACGCGCCCCGCGTGGCTTTTCACCGTCGAATGCGGAAAATACGGAATGTCCTGATACGGAATTTCGCGCGCGTTTTCGATCTGCTTCGCCAACCCGCCCAACCCCGTTCCCAACACCACGGCTGCTTTCGGCGGGGCCGGTAAAATCTCTTTGATCACAGCGGCAGCTTGAAACACTTTGTCGTACAGCGACATATCGGACATGGCCAACACTCCCTGATTGAAAATAATAAAGTCGTAACGTATGCGCCTGCTTCACACTCCAACCGCCTCGATTTTTGCCCGCGCGGTTGTAAGAGAAACGCCAAGAATTTCAACGCGTTTGTTCCGCGACGTCATTCCGCTCGCAACGCGCACACTCTTCTTCCCCGCCCCAAAAAACGCAGCCAGCACCGCTTCAATCTCCGCGTTGGCCTTCCCATTTTCCGGAGCCGAACGGACCGCTACTTTCAGCGCCCCGCCGTGAACGCCGCGCACTTTAGACACCGACGCCCCAGCGCTGGCCAGCACACTTACCGCCACCCCGCCAGGAATCTCGGAGACCATCGAATCGCCATCGCGTTCCACGTTTAGATTCTCGCTCGCCTACTTCGTCCCACCCGCCCACTCCGGCGGCGAATCAAGTTGGTACAGCATCTCGCCCGCCTTCGGCACGTACAGCACACCCTCGTGCTCGCGGTTCATGTAGTCCTCGACTTTAATGCTCGCTGGATCGCGGTAGCCAAGATTAATTTTCTTACACACCGCTTCAGGAATTCCGGTCGCCAGCGTGACTTGAATCCGGCATTTTTCGACGCCGTTTTCATACGTCCCAATCCCGCGAACATGCGTCGAATGCGCCAGCACGCCCCATGGAATGTGCTTGAACGCGTCCCATTGTTTCAAGAAATAATCCCGGCAATGATAGCCGATTGATTCAATCAAATGGCCGTGCGTGATCGAAATGCCATGCACGTGCGGCGCGTAAATAATCAACTCGCCGCCGTCTTCAACAACCGGTTCGAGTTTATACATGCACTTCCCCGCGACCCACAATTCATCGTACATCGCTGGCGCACACGACAGCACCGTCTTGAACGGTTTCGGCGTCGTTGTGATGTGAACCTTGCGCGACAACTCGCTCGCACTGTCCCACGCCGCTTCAGGCGTTCCAAAGAAAAGTCCCGCGAGCGATTTGTCCGGCGCGACGACCATCGCCAAACAGCGCTTCTCAACGCTGACCATCGCCCCCGCGCGATCCACGACTTTTCGCACTGGAGTCCACTTGTTCCCGATGATCATCGGGTTCGTGCACACCGCTCCCAGCCAGTGGAAGAAATTCAGAATCTTCGGCCCGCCGATGCCCGGGAACAAATACTTGTTCCCGCCCGAAAACCCGACGACTTCGTGCGGAAACACCGGTCCGACAATGATCACCTGGTCGTAATCGTAAACACGCTTGTTGATCTCAACCGGCACGTCCATCGCGAACAATCCGCCCGTCAAGTCGCTGATGTCTTTCGCCGGGATCACACCAATTTCATGCAACGCTTCCGGATTGTCCCACTCGTGATTAAAGAAGCGGACCTTCTCGTAAATCGTGCGCCGCGCTTCCAGCGAAATGTCCAACCGTCCGCAAATCCCCTCCTCGCTCATCGGCGGATGCGTCCCCAGCGCGACAATAATATCGAGGTACTTCGTCACCGCGCCGATAGTCTGATAGATCGTCTTGAACATCAGCCCGACCGGAGCCGAACGCGTCGTATCCGGAATGACCAACAGCACGCGCTTGCCGCGATACTCGTCCGCCGGTAACGCTTGAGCAATTAGCGACCCAACATCCTCGTCCGACAACCCGCTTGGAAAACGCGATTGAGAAATAAGATTCATCCATTCATCCTTGCATAAATGTGTCATTAAATCGTCTGGCTCAAAAATCCACCGTCAATACGCAGATCCGAACCTGTCACGAAACTGCTGGCTTTATGACTGGCCAAAAACACAACCGCGCCGATCAGTTCGTGCGATTCGCCGAAGCGGTTCATCGGCGTGTGAATCCAAATTGATTTTGTGCGATCCGTCGGCGAGCCGTCGTCTTTGAAGAGTAGTTTGCGATTCTGTTCCGCTGGGAAAAATCCTGGCGTGATCGTGTTTACGCGCACACCTTTTGTCGCCCATTCGCGCGCCAGAAATTGCGAGAGATTCACCACCGCCGCTTTCGCTGCCGAGTAACACGCCACGCGGGACAACGGCACATGCGCCGACACACTCGCGATATTAATGATGCTGCCGCGTCCGCTCGCACACATCGCCGGACCAAATTCCTGACACGGAATCAACACGCCGCCCGCGAGATTCATATCGAAATTCGCCCGCCACGCATCAAGCGTCAGTGCATCAAACGGATTCTCAGCTGTGACCGTCACCTTCGGATCATTTCCACCCGCTGCGTTCAACAAAACCGTCGGCGCACCCATCTCGCCTTCGATGCGCTTCCGCGCTTCAGCAAGGCTGGCTCGCGACAGCGCGTCGCCCGGAATAAACGTGGCCTTTCCGCCCGCGTCACGAATCGCTTTCGCGCGCGCTTCGCCTCGCTCCGCATTTCGCCCCAGGACTGCAATAGCCGCCCCGGCTTGAGCAAGGCCGTCCGCCAGCACGCCGCCCAACACGCCCGTGCCGCCAATCACAACCGCCACGTCCCCGCTCAAATCAAACATATCCATGTCGTGCTCCATGCTCATTTTCGAAACGCCGAATCCCAGTCATTGTTGACGATTTCACACCGAATTTCAACTGTGCGATTTTCTTCCCCTCTCCCCTCGGGGAGAGGGCGGACGAGCGTACTCGCTCGCCGGGTGAGGGGGAAGCGTTAGATTGAGTCAACCCGCTTGGATTAATCAACGCCTTCCCCTCACCCCGCGAAGGAGTACCTTCGTCGGCCCTCTCCCTCAAGGGGAGAGGGGAACGACACCGGTTCCCTCATTTCCCATCCAGAAAATTCAACATCCCCCGAGCCGCGCGTTCGCTCGCTCCTGTGCCGCCCAATTTCGCTGGGATTTCAGCCAGCGCTGCGCGCTGCGTTTCGCGATACTGTTCATCAAATAATCCACGCCGAATTTCCTCGGCCAAGCGCGCCGGGTTCACCTCGCTTTGAGCCAATTCCGGTACGGCGTAACGCCCCAGCACAATATTCACAAGCGAAAACACTGGGATGTTTACCAGCATTCTTGCGATTAAAAAACTGATCGGCGAACCCCTGTAAATCACACACATCGGATTCCCGCCAAGACCCGCCTCCAACGTGCTCGTCCCCGATTTCACAACCGAAAAATCCGAGACGCTCGGCAATAAAAGAGAGTGCGACACATTCAAAGACGAAAGCTGCGCTCGAGCCTCGTCCACATTCAATGTCTCGTTCGCCGCAGGCGTTATCGTCACGCGCCGCACGTCACCATCAGTTTCATCCGGCAGCGACCATAAACCTCGCGTCGCCGGATGATTTGTCTGTGCGCGTTCGAACCCGCCGCGCATTGGACCGAGATGCTGGCGGATCTCCCCGCCGCGCGATCCCGGCAAAAAACTGACCGTCTTGATCGCATCGCGACTCGGAGCGAAAAGTCCGCGCGCGAAATCCAACGGCTGAATCACCGGCTTCGCGGGCGGTCGGCTCGATGGATTAAACGCCCACTGCGCCTGCTGCGTCGGACACGCATACGAGTCCTGGCTGATGACAGGCTCAGGCACATCAACCAACGGATGCCCGACGAACTCCGTCTTCAATCCATACTTCTGAAAAAATGGAATCTCGAATTCAAAAACACAAAACGCGCGGTCCACAAACGCCGTCATCTTTTTCGCGCGCGCCGCCTTCCACGCCCACACCTGCGGCACGATGTAATACAGCACCGGGATTCCGAGCTTTTTCACCTCTTCAGCAAACCGCAAATTGAAGCCGGGATAATCGATGCAAATCAACGCGTCGGGCTTCGTTTGCTTAACCGTATCGAGCAGGTCGTAGAAAACCTTTTTAAAGAATCCATACTTCTTCGCGACTTCCCAGAACCCGACGACTTGCATCCCATCGAGATCTTTGAACGCTTCGAAGCCCGCGTTCTGCATCGCGCGCCCGCCCATCCCAACGCACCGCGCACCCGGCGACTGCGCCTTCAATTGCTTGATCAGCCGCGCCGCGTGCTTGTCGCCGGAAGCTTCGCCAGCCAAAATAAAAAAAGTCTTAGGCATCGTGTTTGGATATATCGTCGGTTGTGGGTAGACGGACAACGACTTCATATTATACAAATCGTGCGGAGGGTCAACATCGGTGCTCACGCGCCCAAAAACTTCTTGCTAGAATGTGAATTTTTGTTACATATTGTGGTGTATTGATAAGAGACTAATTACGTCGTTTTGTTTCGAAACTAAGTCATGGAGTCTTTGATTGTGTTCAAAAATCTCATCGCCGTTCCGTTGTGCCTAACGCTGATCGCATTCGGAATGCTGACCGCCCGAGCCGAAGATAATTTCCTCGTCTTCGAAGGCAAAGAAGGCCCCGGCAAAGGCAAGCATGTCGTCTTCAT
>JBAXUS010000336.1:0-4759 GCA_037129555.1 Planctomycetota bacterium | reverse complement strand
CAAAACATCATCGCCAAATACCGCCGCGCGAAAGCAGCACTGGAAAAACTCAAACGGGATGGGACACTACACTAATGCCACTCGGACGTTGAAAAACTAGCAGATATACTGTGGTAGGCGAGAGCTTATCGAGCAAGTTGCATTTCCAAATTCGTTTTTTCGCGGCCCAATGACTATTCAATATATTGATCGCGGGTGGCCGCTAATGTGGCGACGAGATATGAATTGGACTGTTGAATCCGAGGCGCATCAAATCAAGAATGGTTCCGACCAGAGTATCGAAAACGATGCGCTTGTGATTGATATCGGCATTGCGCTGTTCTGCGTCATTTCGACTGGCTTTTTTTTCGAACGATATTTCGCGAAACTGTACCAAGTGAAACGGTAGTTTGGGTCAATGAACCAATTAGATCTCCCGCCACTCCCCAATTCTGAAGAGAACCATTGGTTCACGCAGCCCTTCTCGCCGCCCGGCTTGGAAACCGTCGACGTTCTTCGCCCAGCGCGTGAGCCGTACCAAAATCCAAACGCTCCAGCGCTCGTGCTCGTCCCGGGGTTGAGCATGGATGCGCGCGGGTATGTCCGGCAATTACAGCTCGCGCCGTATGTCGATATTCACACGCTGCAAGCCAACAATAACGCGGTCGAAGGCGAGAAGGATTTCGGGCATTTTGCGCGGCACGTTGAAGAGTACATCATCGCGAACAAGCTCGAAGAACGCCCCGGCGGATTTGTGTTGGGAGGGTCGTCGATGGGCGGCGCACTAACTGTCGCCATCGCGTTGCGCGGACGCGTCAAGCCGCGCGCGTTGGTGTTGATCGGGACCTTTGCTAACGCGCAACATCTGCCGTACTGGCAGCGTTTGCTCGCGCCGTTGTCATGGGTCCTGCCACTCGATTTTGCTAAACGTTCGGCGCGTGTCCTGGGACATATGATCAAAAACCCGCGCAGTGCGTATTTCAGAGATTTGCAATATCTTGGCGGCGAACACATCCACCGCACGCACGGTTATTACGGCCGAGCGAACATGGCGCTGACGCGGCAGAATCAGATTCCTCTGGCGAAATCGATCACGATCCCGACATTCATCATCCACGGCACGAAGGACTGGGTGCTGCCTCACGCGGCGGGAGAGGAACTCGCGCGAACGATTCCTGGAGCGAAATTTGTCTCGGTGCCGGACGCTGGACACATCCTCTTTTTCACCCACGCCGAGATCGTCAACGCGGCGATTGCGGAGTTCTTGAGCGAGGTGTTGGGCTCTGTTCCGTCTGCGTGAAGAAAATGTTTTGAAACCGTGAAGATTGCGCGTAGATTGGATGTGGCTGAATGCACGTCCCTTCTGAATTGCGAGTGATCGAACATGGCATTGGGTTTTATTTCATCAAGCGAAGCAATCTCCACCGCTGAGCCTTACACAGCGAAGGAGCCTGTACGCTCTCTCCATGTCGAAAGCGCCCCTTCGTTCTCGCTTCCGCCGCTGCCCGAAGCAGACGATTCACATTTAGCCGTCGAGTTCTTCGAAGCGCCGGGATTCGAACGCGTGGAAGTCTTACGCCCGGCCAAAGCGGAGTACCGTACGACCGATCCGGATGCTCCGGCGATGGTGTTAATTCCCGGGCTAGGAATGGATTGCCGGGGCTACATCAAGCAGTGGCCGTTGGGCGCGATGGTGGATTTGCATTTGCCTCAAGCGATGAATGATGGCGTCGAGGGCGAGAGCGGGCTGGGGCATTTCGCGCGACACGTTGAAGAGTACATCGTGCGGAAGGGCTTGGATAAACGTCCGGGCGGATTTGTGATCGGCGGGAGTTCGATGGGCGGAGCGGTCGCGCTGAATTTATGTTTGCGCGGACGCGTGACACCGCGCGCGCTGGTGTTGATGGGATCGTTTGCAAACGCGGCGCATCTGCCGTTTTATCAGCGCGCTCTGGCTCCGCTCGCGAAGATATTACCGATTGAAAGTACTCGACGCGTGGGTCGAATTCTTGCCGGGCGATTTGAAAACATCTTTGGATTCAAAGGCTCGGAGGTCCGTTGGATGGTCGCCGAAACCATGGTGCGAACGAGCGGGTATTTTGACCGCGCGATCATGGCCTTGACGAGGCAAAATCAAATTCCGGCCGCACGCGCATTACGGCTCCCAACGCTGGTGACCCACGGCACGGACGATGGAGTACTGCCACTCGCGGCGGGAGTCGAGATGGCTCAAGCGATTCCCGGTGCGCGGTTCGTTCCGGTAAAAGGCGGAGGCCACGGATTTTTCTTCACGCACGCGGAACGCGTCAATGCTGAAATCGCCGCATTGATCCGGCAATTGAAATAAGTGCGCGTAGCCGTGCCCCTTTATTTTCTCGCGGGAATGACTATGATGAGGCCTGCATTTATTTTCAAATCGGGAGACCGACATGCCTCATCGTTTCGCTGTTCTATTGCTGCTCGTCTCAGGACATTTACTATCTGCTCAAGATGCATCGAAGACTCCGCCCCAACCGCTCGTTTCTGAAGAGCGCTCGCCCGAATGGCTGATGGCGATTGAGCGTCTGCGCTCGCTGCCGCGCCCTGGCGATATTCAGAACGCCGGGATATTCGCCAACATCGGCGATGTCGTCGAGACGACGCCCGAGCAGAAAGCCGCGATCATCGCAGCCGTGAAAGCATTCGATGCCGCGATGGTTGAAAAAGCCACGAAATGGGAAGCCGAGATGAAGGCCACGCGCGCGGAGTACGAAGCGAAGATCATCGCCGCGCTTCCCGACGCGCGTCGCGACGCCGCCAAAAAAGCGCTCGAGTACAGCCACGAACAATGGTTTCCACCGCTGGATTTCGAAGCGAAATTGCGCTCGGAATTTCTCGCACGAAAAGCCAAAGCCGAGGCCAAAAATTCACCGCCCGAAGAGCTGGACGGACATCGTAAAGAACTCATGACGTGGATCAAAACACAGCGGCAACTCGCACGCGATAAGAACGCCGACGTCGCGATTCAACTCAAGATGCTCTTGGATCCAAAAGAAATTGAGCGACTAAACGATTTTGACAAAAACAAAGAAGTACCCACGTCAGCACCCAAGAAGAAATGAGGCACATACAGCCAGAATCCGTTGCCGTTTTTGCGTAAATTCGCGAAAAATTCGCGGTTAAAAATGTCGTTCGCCGTAACCGTTTTCGCGGTTCACCCGACGAGGTACTTATTGACTTTTACACAGAATTATATTATGTAGTCGTGCTCGATATACTAGTCCGAGCATTGTTCTCACCACTTTATCATTAGGAACAAGCCCATGAATCGACCTATTCATTTAGCATTGAGTTTCTGTGTCGTAGCGTTCGCGGCTTTCAATGCGCGCGCAGGAGCTGATTCGAAATTCATTCAGATTCTCTCGCCGCGCGGGGGCGAAGTCTACATCGTGGGACAATCCCAAAAAATTCAGGTTAAAAGCTCGCTGAAAACATTGACAGTCGAATTGAGCAAAAACGGCGGAACGACGTTCTCGCCGCTCGGCACTCTCGACTACAAAGCGACCGCAGGCGTCTTCACGTGGACCGTTCCCGCAGGCGCGACAACGAACGCAGTGATCCGCGTGAGCGGAGTTAAGAGCGGCCTGACGGTATCCTCAACTTCGTCGGCTTTCGTCATCGATACGGGTGTATCCCTCGGCGGCGGACAAGTGACGACCAATGGCATTGCTGACGGTGCTGTAACGTTTCCCAAAATCGGCAGCGGCCCGGCGAGTAATAATTTTGTGCTAGCGGCGGACGGTGCCGGAAACGCGTTGTGGCAATCACTCGCAGGCATTTTGCCGACTGTCGGCGCCCCCTATGTTTTGAAGTCCGGCGACACGATGTCGGGCGGATTGCAGATCAGTACCCCGACGACAGGTTTGACCGTAACCAATGACAATCCGAATCAGAGTACGGTTGCAGTCGGACCGATGCCTCCGACGAATGGCTTGCTCTCTGTCGGCGCGACGCAGAACTCGTTCAACATTTCCGTGTCGGATAAAAATCCCAGCATGTGTCTCTCTGATAACGGCACCGGCAATTCAGCGGGATTCTTTCAATTCCGCGACTCGGATCAACTGACCATTCGCGGTCAACTGGCCGCATTCTCCGCGACGCATGCGACGAAACCGAATTGGCTGAGCCTCTCGAATTTCAAAGCTGGCCCCGTGGTCTTTAACACCAGCAACACGGAACGCATGCGCGTGGACACAGGCGGCAACGTCGGCATCGCGACCACGACACCGAATTCTAGTTTGCAGGTGGGCGGATCGCTTGCGCTGCCGATTCGGACAAGCGCGGTAGACACAACATTGACTGCGACGGATTATGTGCTCGTCATGACCGGAATATCCTCGATCCCGACGCTGCCCGACGCGGCAATCATTGCCGGGCGCATTTACATCATCAAGAACCGCAGCGGCAGTGGGATTTCGATTGCCACTACGTCCGCTCAAACCATCGACGGCGCAGCTCCCTTGACACTTGCGAACAATTTTACGCTGATCGTCCAAAGCGACGGCGCGAACTGGATCAAGATCAATTAATGATCATGGTTCCTCCTTCACGTGGTCTACATTGCCGCCTGAAGGTGTCCGTTTTGCGTTTTTATTTCATCCCTGTTTCGCTACAATGCGGACTGATTTCGCTGACTCATCCGCCGAGACGATTTGAACATGTTGAGACCTTTTTGTCGCTGTAAAATTCATCAAGCCACCGTGACAGGCGCAAGCCTCGATTACATCGGTTCGATGACGAT
>JBAXUS010000335.1:0-4760 GCA_037129555.1 Planctomycetota bacterium | reverse complement strand
CATCTCGGGAATTTGGTCAACTGGTCTGTTTTAAACTGAGTGTGTGCCCATGATTGAATCTGGACGTGGGCTGTGTTGTTGTGCCATTTTCAATTGATTGGCCATCCGCCATATTCCCTCCTGGCGGAGTAGAATACCGGCGACCAACCGCTCCCGAAAATGGCCTAGTTTGAATCGATCCTGGGTGGCCTAGCTTGACCGATCACTGACACAATTGGTACGGTGCGTACGATTTTACGAACGGCCAAGCGATGATCTGGTCTTATCCCAAATGCAATGGCGAACACACCGCCGAATTTCTGGTGCGAGTGGCGAATGGCTCAAAGGCAAACCCAAGCGCACGATTATCTGGGATGGTGCCACGGTGCATCGCGCGCGCCTGTCACAGGACAAAGCTAAAGAACTGGGCATCGAAATAATCCCGCTTGCGCGTGTCTTGAAAAATCGTTCCCGCTGTAACTGAAACTTGAAACTGACATTTCCGGCATACCAAAAGAGCGCGGACGTTCAGCCATGTCTCACAGGAACTAGTTAACGAGTCCTTCAAAAACAGGTCGCATCCGGCGACCTGTCGAATCCGTCTGCGTCCCCATGACGCAGATTTGAATTTCAGCTCGACACGCTCCCCCAATCTCGTGAAAACCGCCTTTAGGCTGTCGGGTTTCGCGAGAATCAATTCGTTTAAAAGTTCTTCAGCTCGTTCAACGACGGCCCTTGCGACGGCACGCGGGTCGCCCGGCTTTTGAATGTTTGCGGCTTCCAGTTCTAGGGTCTTGACAGTTTGCCGCATCTCGCTCATCATTTTATTCAACATACGGCGATTGAACCAGAGTAGGCTGAAGTATCCCATTTTGACTCGGGCGATTTCGCGCATGGAAGAATCCTTTCGTGAACCGCAGGAAGCGGAGTTGTAATTGCTCATTGCAAACGCGCCATCGTTTACAATATTTCGAACACATTTTAGGTTTTGAGATGTGTACGTCTCAGACTGGCAATTCGCGGCACGGCGATTGCTTTAGTAATTCAATTGAGCGTGAAGCGGCAATTTCTTAGCTCGGACCACGGGCAGCTATTGCCGACGAATTACGAAAGCAGCTCTTTCGTCTGAAAAAGCGACAACGCCGATTAAGCGACCAGTGGACGAGGAGACGACAGCAACCCCTGATGGGCCGGTAAACGCCGGGATTTATTGGACCGGTCGTGGGCTGGTGTGTCGGCCGCGAACTGCGCATGGTAGAATTGAAGCTTGAAATCAATGAACTCTGTAAGAAATACGGCGAACCGCGCCGGCACAAGGTCACTGAAAGCGAGTCGTCCGACGCGGTGTAAAAGGTTGCCCAATCATGAATCAGATAGTCGCAGAACCGTTCGACTTCGAAGCTGCCAATCGGCGCTATCTGAACGGACTTTTGACCAACGATCGGCAGCAATGATTCCGTCCAGAAATTACACATAGAAGTGAATCAACTGCTGGCGAGCCAAGGCCAGCCCAGCCGATACCCGAGACAGGATAACTCTTGAAAGCCCCGTTACCCCCCGAAGAAGCGCAACGGCTCAAATTACTGCGCGATTACGATATCCTCGATACGTCGCCCGAATTGGCATTTGACGACTTAGTCGAGCTTGCTGCAAGTATATGCGACGTGCCCATTGCGCTGATTTCGCTCGTCGACGAAACACGCCAATGGTTCAAGTCCGCAGTAGGTGTCACGGCCAAGGAAACGTCTCGAGACCTCGCGTTTTGCGCTCACGCGATTCTAGCCCCGGATAAAGTCATGCTTGTTCACGATGCACGAGCAGATGAACGCTTCGCCGACAATATGCTCGTCACCTCCGACCCCCATATCCGGTTTTATGCCGGCGCTCCTCTGGTGACGCATGAAGGCTTGGCGCTCGGAACGCTCTGTGTCATCGACCGCCAACCGCGCACCCTGTCCGACGAGCAGATTACCGTATTGCAGACGCTGAGCCGCCACGTTGTCGCGCAGCTCGAACTGCGACGGCAAACGGCCGAACTGTCGCGCGAAATCGGCGAACGCCGACAGGTCGAAATTCAACTTCGCCAGCAAAACGAACAGCTTGCCCACGCTGAGGAGGAGTTGCAGCGTCTCAATCTCAGGCATAAGTTGATTCTAGGTTCCGTTACGGATGGCATTCACGGCATTGATCTCGACGGCAATATCACCTTCGAGAATCCCGCCGCGGCAAAGATGTTGGGTTGCGAAATCAACGAAATTCTCGGCAAACCAGCACACAACACGATCCATCATTCCCACGCGGACAGTACGGCTTATTCCGTCGAGAATTGTCCAATTTATGCAACGTTGCGCGACGGCGTCAGCCGGCGTGTGGATGACGACGTGTTCTGGCGCAAGGACGGATCATGTTTTGCGGTCGAGTACACGACCGCAGCCAAGCGCAATGCGAGCGGGGCCATCGTCGGTGCGGTCGTGGCGTTCCGCGACATCACGGAGCAAAAGCGCGTGACAGAGGAACACGACCGCTTGTTCAACCTCTCGCTGGATATGCTCTGTGTGGCCAGTTTCGACGGCCAATTGGTACAGGTGAACCCCTCCTGGACTGCGAGCTTGGGCTGGAGCGCGACGGAACTCACCAGCCGCCCATGGATGGAATTCGTGCATCCGCAGGACCACGCAGCCACACTGGCGGCGGCAGGGCAAATCATGCACGGCGTGCCGACACGAGACTTCGAGAATCGCTACCGTTGCAAGGACGGGAGCTACCGATGGCTGTCATGGAGCTGCCATCCGCTCATGGCGTCCCGCCAGATTTTCGGCGTCGCGCGCGATGTGACAGAGAGGCGACAACGCGACGAGCAATTTCGCCTGCTGGAAACCTGCGTCTCGCGCCTGAACGACATCGTGCTGATCACGGAGGCCGAACCGATCGGCGAGCCTGGCCCGCGCATTCTTTACGTCAACGACGCGTTTGTGCGGCGAACCGGCTACTCCCGCGAGGAAGCTTTAGGGAAGACACCACGCATCCTGCAAGGTCCCAAAACGCAGCGTGAAGCGCTGAACCGTATCCGAGACTCGATCAAGGCGTGGAAGCCTATTCGGGAACAGTTGATCAATTATACCAAATCGGGCGAGGAATTTTGGCTCGAGTTGGAAATTGTGCCGGTTGCCGACTCCACCGGTTGGTTTACACATTGGATCGCGATTGAACGCGACATCTCGGAACGCAAAGAAGCCGAGAAACGTGAGTTGGAACTCCAAGAACTCCGGACGCTTGCGATGCAGGAATTGGAGCGCTCCAAAGAAGCCGCCGAAGCCGCCAACACCGCCAAGAGCACGTTCCTGGCCAACATGAGCCACGAGCTTCGCACTCCGCTCAACGCGGTCATCGGATACAGCGAGATGCTGGAAGAAATGGCTAACGATGATGGGAACCCCGACTACATTCCCGATCTCCAGAAAATCCGCGCTGCTGGAAAGCACCTGTTGGAATTGATCAACTCCGTGCTTGATTTGTCGAAAATCGAAGCCGGCAAGATGGATTTGTACATCGAGAACATTGCGATCTCCCCGTTGCTCAGTGATGTCGCCGCGATGATCCAGCCGATGATTGCCAAGAACAACAATACGCTGAAACTGTCGTGTGCCGAGGACTTAAGCGACATGTCCGGCGACGTCACCAAATTGCGTCAGACCCTTTTCAATCTGCTCAGCAACGCAACCAAGTTTACAGAGCTTGGGACCATTGGCTTGTCGGCCAGAAAGGAGACGAGCGAGGGCAGGGACTGGGTTGTTATCGATGTAAAAGATTCCGGTATCGGCATGACACCCGAGCAATTGGAAAAACTCTTCCAGCCGTTTCAGCAGGCTGACGCATCCACCACGCGGAAGTATGGCGGCACGGGCTTGGGACTGACCATCAGCCGCCAATTTTGTCGCATGATGGGCGGCGACCTGGTCGTTGCAAGTGAGTTCGGCTTAGGCACGACGTTCACTGTTCGCCTTCCCCTTGTCCAAAAAACGCCAGTGAGCGTCCGGGCTCCAAAATCGGTTCGGCCGACACTGCCTCACCTTCGTACCCAGGTTCTGTTGATCGACGACGACCCCGTTATTCACGAACTCATATCGCGCAATCTCTCCAAATCCGGATGCGATGTTCATTCCGCCGAGAACGGCCGGGACGGGTTGCAACTCGCGCGCTCCTTGAAACCTGACGTTATCGTGCTGGACGTGGTGATGCAACAAACCGACGGCTGGTCGGTCCTGAATACATTGAAGAACGACTCGGAGCTGCGATCCATTCCGGTCATCATGCAATCCATGCTGACGGACCGCGGAATGGGCTTTGCGCTCGGCGCGTCAGACTACCTTATTAAACCAGTCAGTAACTCTCAATTGTTGCGCAGCGTCAATAAATATCGCAAGGAAAAGCTGGCCGGATCAGTGCTCATCGTTGACGATGATCCAGACCTGCGTGAACGTTTAGGCAACCAACTTCAAAAGGAAGGCCTCAAACCCCTTCTTGCTGAAAATGGCATGCAAGGAATCAGCATGCTGGAGGAGCATGAAGTCGCGTTTATTTTTACAGACTTGATGATGCCGGAGATGGATGGCATGACGTTTATTCATACAGTTCATGCCAACCCGCTTTGGAAAGATATACCCATTATCGTCATGACGGCCAAGGACCTGAGCGCGGAGGAACGTAAGGAATTGCGACTTGCAGCCCAACTCGTGCTTGAAAAACACGCCATGTCATACTCAGACCTCTTTCAGCACATT
>JBAXUS010000334.1:0-4768 GCA_037129555.1 Planctomycetota bacterium | reverse complement strand
TTTGACCAATGAATTACCACCCGGATTATTGCCCTGTAGTACGTGAACGGCTACGAAATTTTAAATGCAGAGAATCGTACAGAGCCAACGCACGCCAGGATTGTTCGCACTTTGGGATGAGCAACCCGGTGCGCCAGTAGATGTTTCTTTGTTTCGAGATGCCGCGAGCGATAAGCCCGACGAGCCGTTGCGCGACCGCCTGCTCAGCGGGGATAGTCGTGGACTGGTAACTGCGGCGATGAACCGGTCCGAAGTGTTGCCGGGCCCGGAGTACGCGAACAGTTTCTTTGCGATGCACGTCTTTGCGGAGCTTTCGTCTGTTAACCCGTCGTATTTGCGGGAGCGGCTGTGGCCGAACCGCTTGGAGAGCCTGGGTGCTTTGCGTGGCAATGTTCGCCGAGCTAAAAGAGTGCGCTTAATCGAAGGGGATGCCAGTGACCACCTGGACAAACTGGAAACTCACGCATTAACCGCGGATGAGGCGGAAGGATTGGCGTGGGTATACATCTTCCCTAAATTGCCGTTCCACAAAAACGTCAGAGTTCAAGCAGAAGAAATGCAGCTCTTTCGAGATACGATCGTTAGAACCTGGCAGGCTCAGTGCGGCGCTTCGCCCGGCGGCTTCGTACCGTTATCCAACGTGTTGACGCCTGCGGCCAAAGACGGATTCCGTACCGTGTCGATCCCAGGGCACGAGTCCAACGATTTGTACCGGGCTTGGGTCGCATATTCCGTGCACTATGCAGCGGAGCAGATCGGCAATTTGGCAATCTCGATTGCCGAAGAGTGTATCGAGCGACAGCTTTCCGACGCCGAACGTGAGAGGCTCAATTTGCGGTACGGTCCAACTTCCATTGCCGGTGGCGTTAACCTCGTTTTTTTGCAGAGCGCGTTGCACGTCGATTCAGAATTCCGACGCGATGTTTTACATCTGCTGAATCTGCCGCCTAATTCTACGAGCGATGATTTGACCAAGGCCAAGGCGGGGCTCTTCAACCACATGATGGAACGCTCCCTGTACAGTCTTGACCAGCGTGCGGCCGAGCAAGCCCGGCCTCATAGGCGGGCGAGAAAGCCGGCTTTGATCGGGAAGCAGGACAATGAGGTCGTGGCAGAGCTCAAAGCGCGGCAGCCGGATCAACAGTCACCCGACGACGCGGCAATCGCGCATGAGGAGTTTCAAAGCATCGAAAAGTTATTGGAAAAACTGTCTGAGCAAGATCGAACAATCTACAGCGAGAAAGCGTCGGGTTTAGCCCCACGTGATATTGCCGCAAATCACGGCGAGTGGCGAATGACGCCAAAACAGATTGCGGACAGATTCCGTAAGATCGTACAGAAATTACAAACGATCGCGCGTGAAATGGGAATCGAGTAAAAGGCTTTCGAAGAAAAGTCGGTAACGTCATCGCCGCTGGTGCTGTTGATCAATTTAAACGAGAAACACTCCTTTTTATCCGCAACTTCAATTCATAAACAATTTATCGATTGAGCCGTCAACGGTTCCTTCGCGAATGCCTCACGTTGCCATTGCTGTCTCGTTAATAACAACTGTAATGCGTTACAGTCCTAAATTGCCATGATCTGCGCGTTATAATAAAGAGAAGGCCGCCTGTATATCGCAGTCGAAAATCACTCAATTTTCACACTGTTCGAACCCCGAAAGCCAGTGGCAATCGGGGTGCGGCGCCCCGTTTCAGAAAGGAATGCGACATGATCAAATTGTCCGCCAACATCAGCAAAAAGGTGCCGATCCCTGGCTGCGAGTACAGCAGCCAGCAGTTCGGTGCGTCGATGGAGATCGAAGTCTCGGACGCTGACAAGTCCGACGAGATTCAAACGCGCATCACCGAGTTGTATGGATTGTTGTCCAGCAGCATCGACGCCCAGATCGCCGGTGCAGCCCAACAGCCCGCCAACGGTCTCCAGTCTCCGGCGGCAAACGTCGTTCCGATCCGCAGCCAGCCCACCCCGTCTCCGGTTCAGCAGCAACAGCCCGCCGCGCCACAGCGCAACGGCTATGCGGTCGGTCGCAATCGCGTCGCCGCCGTCAATGGCAACGGAAACGGCACCACCAACGGCAACGGCCGCCGTGTCAACTGCACCGAAGCCCAGGCCAAGTGCATCTATGCGATTTGCAAAGCGCAGGGCCTCGACATGCTTTCCGTTCTGGCCGATTACAGCGTGGCCGACGCCCGCGACCTGCACGTCAAGGACGCCAGCCGGTTGATCGATCAGTTGAAATCGCAGAACGGCAACGGTACGGCGGCGCATTAGCGCAGCCCGATACGAAAAGAAAATCCAAATGCGGCGGCATGGGGCTCATCACCTCACGCCGCCTTTTCATTTCGGGGGAATTACAATGAATGAATCCGCCGTTTTGGAGGCCCCGCCTCCGTCGTCGCCGACGCAGATGGATCACATCTCGTTTTCTTCGATCAAAACGTACCAGACGTGCCCGCGCAAATTTGCCTACCGGTACTTGGAGAACGTGCCGGAGGAATTCAAGCCGTCCAGTCTCGCGTTCGGTTCCGCGTTTCACATCGCTGTCGAGCGCATTCAGGAAGCCCGGATGCAAGGATTGGGCGTCCCGGCGCTGGACGAAATTCTGAGCGCGTTCGACACGGCGTGGTCGAACGAAACGATCGGCACCGACATTCAATTTTGCAAGGAAGAGGACGGAGGTTCGTTGCGTGAACTCGCCCAACGGATGCTCGCGGCCTACGCCGAATACGCGGCGCTCGAATCGACGTTGCCGGAGCCCGCGCAAATTATCAGCATCGAACACTCGAATCGGTTTCGCCTACTGGCCGACGTGCCGCCGATTGAATCGCGGATCGATCTTCTTGAACTTCGCGGCACCGACCTGATTGTCAGCGATTTGAAAAGCTCGCGCAGCCGCTGGAACGACGCGAAAGTTTTGGAAGCCATCCCGCAGTTGGTTTTGTACGCGACGGGGTTGCTTCCGCTGATGCGGGAGCTGGGTGCGACAAGGATCATCACGAAATTCGTGGTCGTGACAAAAGCCGTGAAACCCAAAGTTCAAGTGCTCCAACCGCAGGCGTCGCAAGACGACGTGGTGCGGCTGAAGCAGACGATTTCGGAAACGTGGAGCGCGATCCAGACCGGCCTGTTCGTGAAACGCGAAAGTTGGCAATGCGCGTCTTGCGGGTTTCGCCACCGCTGCCTCGGTCGTTGAAAATCAAATCATCATAAATCAAACGCCCGCCGGATGGCCGTTCACGGCATTGCAATGCCGGCGACGGTCGGATGAAGCCTTCGGGATTTAAGCAGCGCTCGCTGTTGCCGGGAATGTCCATCCGGTGGGCATACCCATTCAAACTCAACCAAACAAGAAAGAGGAGAACGTGACCAAAGAATCCACCACGTTGTACTATCGCCGCGGCCCGTCCGACAAGATTTATCATGCTGAGGTGGTCGAAGTAGACGCCGGCTTCGGTGTCAACTTTGCCTACGGACGGCGCGGTTCGACGCTCCACACCGGCATGAAGACTTTCACGCCGGTGTCGTTCGCCGAAGCCAAGAAAGTCTATGACAAGCTCGTCCGGGAAAAAACCGCGAAAGGCTACACGCCGGGCCTGAATGGCACGCCATATTCGGGCACCGCTGACGCCCAGCGCAGCACCGGGATTTTGCCGCAATTGCTGAATCCTATCGATGACGCGCTGGCCGAAGCACTCCTCTCTGATCCGAATTACATGATGCAGCAGAAGATGGACGGCCGCCGTGTTTTGATTCAAGCCACGCAAACGATCACCGGCATCAATCGCAAGGGCCTGACCATCGCGTTGCCCCAGAACATCGTTGACAGTGCCGCGGAAATCGGAGTGCCGTTCATCATCGATGGCGAAGCGGTCGGCAACTGGTTCTACGCGTTCGATCTGCTTTCGTTGAACGGTCGCGACTGCCGCTCTTGCCCGTACCGTGAACGGCATGACAAACTCTTCAACCTGATTGGGCAGGGCAGCGGAGCAATTGAATTGCTCGAAACATTTGATCGAACCGCCGAAAAAACCGACGCGTTCGAACGCTTGAAACAAGCGAATGCCGAGGGTGTCGTTTTTAAACGCGTCGATGCGCCTTATTCGCCGGGAAGGCCTGCCAGCGCCGGGCCGCAGTTGAAGTTCAAATTTGTCGCCACCGGTTCATTCATTGTGGCTGGCGTAAATGCCGGAAAGCGCAGCGTCGGTCTTGAAGCGTTGAATGACGCGGGCAAATCCGTCTTTGTCGGTAACGTCACCGTTCCGGCCAATCACACCATGCCCGAAGTCGGATCGGTGGTCGATGTTCGTTTCTTGTACGCATTCCGAGAAGGATGTTTGTTTCAACCGGTAATGCTGGGTGTCCGCGATGACATCGACGCGAAGGACTGCACCACCGCTCAACTGAAATTCAAACCTGAAGAAAACGACGACAGCGAATAAGCCGTTGTTTCTCATTCTCAAAACAATTCATTTCAGCCCACGCAGATTGCCGCCTGAGTGGGCATTTTCATTTCATGCGGCGCATCATTGGAGAACTACCATGCCGACCCGAATTTTGAATCTCATTTCCGCTAACCGCCGCGATAAACTGTTCGCCGAAATCCGTCATTTGATCAACGAAGTTGATGCGCAAGACCGGTCGCTGGAACGCTGCGGCGAGGGTATGGCGATTGACGAAACACTTGAAGAAATCTGCGGACTGCTGCGCCGCGAAGGCAAGCGCGCGAAGAAGACCCGCGCCGCCATCGCTGCGTAGCACGCTG
>JBAXUS010000333.1:0-4792 GCA_037129555.1 Planctomycetota bacterium | reverse complement strand
TTGCATGAATTATTGACTACGGAAGAACGCAAGTTGCGGGTGGATTCGGAGATTAACAACGTGTTTCGATTTGGGCGGACCCGGCTGGCTGGGGCTGTCCGTTTCGAATCGGATGCCGTGTGTCTGGATTTGCTGGCGCGCGGTGCGGATCCGACTATTTCGGATGATGAAGGGTTGACTCCATTGTCTTTGGCTTTATTGAAAAATCGTACGGCTGTTGTGGATGCCATGCTGGCTAAAAAGCCGACTGTTGACTTGATCGCCGCAGCGGTGTTGGGTGACGTGGCGGTGGTTCAGAAATTAATGGCGGATGCCCAGCTATTTGACAAGGTGAATGCGCAGTTCAGCCTGCTTCACTCCGCAGCTGCGGGTGGGCATGTGGAGATGGCGAAATTCGTATTGGAGAAGGGATGCAAACTCGACGCGCGGACGACGCCAAATCAGTATAAGTGGAATGCATTGGTATTTGCTGTTCGCAACAATCGAAAAGAGATGATTGAATTTCTCATCCAAGAAAAGAATATCGAAAGTGACCATATTGATTCCATAGGTCGATCCGCGTTGGAGATAGCGCGAGCGTACGGATCCAAAGCGACAGCGGAATTGATTGAAAAGCTGCGCCCGAATGACAAGGGATCGCTCGATTTTGTGCCAGAGCCAACGCCGCTGCCGGGAACTCCTGTCAAGCCGCCCAAACCTCCTAAAGATGATCCGTTTTAGGAGTTGCTATTTCGTGCCTCTGTGTATTCAGTGACAGAGCACCACGTGTTAACAGAGAGTGCTCAGTCACTTATTTTCCATAAGGAATGGTGGATAGCCCCGTGACTCATGACGAACTGTAGTTGTCCTGTTCCAGAGATTCTCGGCATGATGTTGATATATGCAGCTGCTTTCGGTGTAATCTAAGATCATGTCGGTAACGTCCTCACACGAACTCTGTTGGAGTGACTCCTGTGTCTCGATTTATTCATCGTTTTGAAGCGCCAACGCGTCGCCGGTTTATGGCTCAGTCGGCTAGTTCGCTGCTCGGCGTCGGGCTGCTTCCGGGGGTATTTTCTTCGACCGCGCGCGCGGCGGACGCGGTCAAAGGGGGTACGGCTAAAAACGTCATCTACCTCTATATGGACGGCGGGATGAGCCATGTGGATAGCTGGGATCCCAAGAAGGGTGATGTCGCTGGGCCGACGAAGACGATTTCGACGAGTGCGGATGGGATTCAATTGGGTGAGTACTTGTCGCGGACTGCGAAACAGATGCATCACGGCGCGCTGATCCGGTCGCTTTCGTCCACTCAGGGTGCGCATGAGCAGGGCAATTATTTCATGCACACCAGCTACCAGTTGCGCGGCACCATCGCGCATCCGGCGATGGGCGCTTGGCTCAGTCATTTCCGTGGGGCGGGCAATCCGTCGCTTCCGGCGACGGCTTATGTTGGAAACGCCAGTCGGCATCCCGGCGCTGGTTTCTTTCCGCCGTCCGAATCGCCGCTCTTCGTCAACAATCCCGAGAACGGGTTGAAGAATATCGAGCCGCAAAAAGGGCTCACGAATGAGCTGCACCGATCGCGCATGAAATTGGCCTCCGAACTCGACTCCGATTTTGTCACCACATTCCCCAAGCAACGCAACGTCGCCGCGTACTCCGATGCGTATGACGGCGCGTTCAAAATGATGGCGAGCAAAGACATCATCGCGTTCGATCTGACTCAGGAACCCCAGACGCTTCGCGACGAATACGGCAAAGATCCGTTCGGCCAGGGCTGCTTGCTCGCGCGCCGATTAATTGAACACGGCGTGCGCTTCGTCGAAGTTAGTTTGCATGGCTGGGACACCCACTCCGGCAATTTTATCGTCACGCCGGATCTGTGCGAAAAGCTGGATCGCGGTCTCTCGGCGCTTGTGAACGATCTGGCTAAACGCGGCTTGTTAAAAGATACGCTCGTCGTCGTCGCGACTGAATTTGGCCGATCGCCCAAGATCAACACAAACCTCGGTCGCGACCACTATCCCAAAGCATTCTCCGGAGCGCTCTTCGGCGGAGGCGTTAAAGGCGGCAGCATTTACGGCACTACCAACAAGACGGGCGAAGAAGTCGTGGACGACGAAGTCTCGATTCCTGATTTCAACGCGACCATTGGCTATGCACTGGGATTGCCGCTCGATGAAATCGTCATGTCTCCGAGCAAGCGCCCCTTTAAAGTCGCTGACAAAGGCAAACCGATCACTAAGCTGTTTGCCTAACGACCACAAGCCTGATTCTGTTTTGAAATATATCAACCGTATGAGACTCAAGATGAAATGCATTTACGTTATCCTCGTCCTCTGTTTCAGTGCGCTCATCGCCCGAGCCGAAATGCCCGCTCAAAAGGCTGCGGCTGAAATCGACGCGTTGCTTGAAGCCCATTGGAAATCCCAGAACATCAAACCCAACGCGTTGGCCGGGGACGATGTCTTCGTTCGGCGCATCTATCTCGATCTCGTCGGCCGCATCCCGACGACCGCTGAAGCGCAATCGTTTCTGCAAAACACCCAGCCCAACAAACGCGCCGAGCTCATCGATGCGCTGCTCAAACAGGAAAGCTACGTTTCGCATTTCTACAATTTTTGGGCCGACATTCTGCGCTACAAATCGAACTTCACCAACACGGCCAACGTCATTCCTGCCGCTTATGGAAAGTACATCAAAGAGAGTTTGCGCAGCAACAAGCCCTATGACACATTCGTCTACGAGATGCTCTCCGCCAAAGGGTATGCGTGGGACAACGGTGCGGTTGGGTACTACAACCGCGATCCTGAAATGCCGCTCGACAACATGGCCATCACCGCGCGCGTTTTTCTCGGCACTCGCATTGAATGCGCTCAATGTCACAACCATCCGTTCGACAAATGGACGCAGACCGAGTTCTATCACCTCGCCGCGTACACGTATGGAAACCGCGCGATCAATGAAGCCTTCAACGGCGCGCGCGACGCGATCCGTGTGCGTCAGGACGCGATTCTTGCTGACTTCAAAAAAGAAAAAGCTGCGTCGTCAGATAATGGAGCCGCTGCTGAAAAACGCAAGAACGAACGCATGGAGGCGATGGAATACCGCAAAGTTGTCGGCATCATTAAAGGCTGCGTCGGACAACTCTTCAGCCCCATCGGCACTGAGCGCCGTGCTGACGCGGTCCTGAAATTGCCGCACGATTTCAAAGAACCCGGCGCGAAGCCGTTCGATGCGATGAAGCCTGCGCCCATGTTCGGATCATCCGCCGAAATCGCCCTGGGGCAAGACGCCGCTGAAGTCTTCGCGCATTGGGCCACCTCACCCAAAAACCCGCGCTTCACTCAAGTCATCGTCAACCGCTTGTGGAAGAAAATGTTCGGCCTTGCACTGACCGAACCGCTGGACGAATTGCGCGACGACACCAAATCCATGATCCCTGACGTGCAGTCGCGTCTTGAAAAATTGATGATCGACCAACACTATGACATGAAGGCGTTCCTCGCCATCATCGCCAACACGCGCGCGTATCAAGCAGCGGTCACGCGCGATGAAGTCGAACGCGGCTCCGTCTACCATTTCCAAGGCCCGGTTCTCCGCCGCATGACCGCCGAGCAAATCTGGGATTCCATTGTGACGCTCGCAAATCACGAACCCGATGCGCGCGACATCAAACGCGAAGAACGCGACGAGCGGCGCATCATTGTTTCGAAGATGGCCTGCGATGCTTATCTGAATTTCGATGGCACGAAACTCGTGGACATGGCCTACGCGTATCTGCAATCCGAACTTGAACTGCAAAAACGCGAGCACGACGTCAAGGAGGCGCTCGTCGTGGCCAAGCGCACTGGAGAAAAGGCGAAGGAGATCGAGTTGCGGCATCAAGAAGGAGCGCTCGACAAAGAACGCGGCCAGGCGCTCGTCAAAGGATTCCTGATGCCGATACTTTCAAATCTTGCGCAGAAAAAGTGCGGCACGAACGTCGTTCCAGTCGCTGATCCGAATTACAAAATGAACGCCAACCCGCGCGTGCTCCAAGTGGAAACGTGGCGCAGCATGTACGTTCCTGGTTATGGCCCCGCACCCAAAACAGCGGTTCAATTGGAAGCGGATAAAGAAAGAGAAAAGCGACATCGTTTCGACCTCGCCAAGCAGGCCAGCGTCCCCGAAAAAGACTACGGCAGCTTCGCTACTTATGTCGAACGCACTCATACCGACTGGCTTCGCGCGTCTGAACTCGACAGTCCCGCCTCGCGTGGTCATGTGCTGCGAACGATGGGACAAAGCGACCGCGATTTCGTTGAAAACGCAAACTCGAGCGCCTCGATTCCTCAAGCGTTGCTACTCATGAACAGCGACATCATCACCGACCGCAACCTGCTGTCACCGTATTCGCCACTGATGCTCGCGATCAATAACGCGTCAACACCCGACGCGAAACTTGACGCGGCGTATTTCGCCATCTTGTCGCGAAAACCGACCGATGCTGAGCGCGCTATCTGGTCTAAAGCCGCATCAGCCAACCCTGCGAAAATCGACGATGTGATTTACGCGCTGTTAAACACGAAGCAATTCATTTTCATTCAATGAAAAGCGGGTACGATCTTCTCGCACCCGCCCATTTTCAAATCTTAAAATCCGGCAATACGTGGACAACCTCAATCCTGTTCGGCCCGTCCATTGCTATCGAATCCTCTTGCTAAAAGTAGTTGCATTTGGATTGAAATCAAGGCGTGTTGTAAACGTTCAGTCCCCCCATCAATCAAGCCGGAAGTAGAGACGGCACATTCTTACCCATGCGGTGGTT
>JBAXUS010000332.1:0-4837 GCA_037129555.1 Planctomycetota bacterium | reverse complement strand
ATGGCATCGGGGTTTAAAGGGTTTACTGTGAAATGGGGGTTTTTACGGAAGAATCTTATTTAATTGGTGAGAAATGCGGGTTAACGGTGTATCCAGATGGCGGCGAGGTCTGCGGAAAAAAAGCGATGTATCACAATTCGATCCGGAGAGCACGCTTCTGCTGCGGCTTGACGCCTTTTCTCGAAAGTTGTACGGTTCGCAAACACGCCTCCTTAATCATATGAAATCGAGTCACCTTTGAACGCTGCGCGCGGAAGGGCGGTATATGAAGCGCTTGAAATCGGGCTGGAATATCGAAAGCTTCGCCGTGCTGGTGGTGTGTGCGTTGAATGTGTGCGCGGCGGAAACGCCCGACGCCAACCGTCTGACACACCTTGATGACAAATCCCCGTTTTGGCCTTCTCCGAAAACAGCGCGTTTCAGCACGCCGCAATGGGTCGGCGAGCCCGGAGTCGAAGCGGTTGTTGTGCTCGCAATCGACGACATGCGCGACCGCAACAACAAGCCCGGTTCGCTCACGTATGAGACTTTTTTGCGCCCGATCCTGGAGCGCCTCAAGCGCATCGACGGACGTGCGCCGGTCAGCATCATGACGAACTCGGTGGCACAAAACGATCCGCGGTTTGCGGACTGGCTGCGCGAAGGATTGTCGCTGGAGATTCACACGCTGACGCATCCGTGTCCGTTCTTCGGCAAAGCGCCGTTTGAAGAATCGGCGCGCACGTACCACGGCGGCGTGGACCTGATGGCGGGCATTCAGGGCAACAAACCCGTGGCCTTCCGCATGCCGTGCTGCGACTCGATGAATTCAGCCAGTCCGCGATTTTTCTCCGAGATCTTTTCAATGGCCAGCCCGAACGGCAACTGGCTGGCGATTGATTCCTCGGTCTTCACGCTTCCGCCGGGCGAGCGCTACAGCAAGTATTTCCCCCTGGAGATGAAGCCTCCGATGAAGATCGCGCTCGACCGGTACGCGGGGTTCATCGACGACTATCCATACCCCTACGTCATCGGCAATGTTTGCTGGGAATTTCCGTGCATGGTGCCCAGCGACTGGGAGGCGTTCAATATTCTCGGCAGCCAATCGGCGACGGTGCTCGAAGATTGGAAGGCCGGGCTCGATTACGTCGTGAAAAAGCAGGGCGTCTTCACCGCGGTCTTCCATCCGCACGGTTGGAGCAGCCCGAAGCAGTGGGTGGAGTTCATCGACTACGCGGAAGCGGCGTATGGCAAGAAAATCAAATTCCTCAATTTCCGCGAGGCGCTTGAGCGGCTTGAGAAACACGCGCTCGCCGGACATTCGTTGCGCGCCACCGATGGCAACGAACGGCAGGTGCGCCTGCTGGATGTCAATGGTGACGGCCAGATGGACGTGGTGATCGGCGCGGCCGACAAACAGCTCACGCGAGTCTGGGATGCAAAGGAGGCGCGCTGGAAAGAGACGCCCACGCCGGTGGAGCTGAATGGCGCGAACTTCGGCATCGTGCGCGATGGCGCCGTGTCGCTCATTGTGAAATCCGGCGGATGGACTTTCGGCGACGGAGCCTGGCAGCGCGACGACGCGTTGCTGGCCGGCCTTGAGAAAGCAGCAACAAGTGGGCGGCTGTTGCGTGACTTCGACAAAGACGGATCGTGCGAAATGCTCGCGAACCAGGAACTGTTCGCGTGGCATCCGAAGGACAAGCGCTGGCACCCGGCGAATTTCAAACTGCCTGCGGATTGCGCGGTGCTTGACGCGCAGGGGCGCGACAACGGTCTGCGTTTTGTTGATCTCAATGGCGACGGCTTCGATGATGTCATTCAATCCAACGATGCAGGCTTTGGCATTTTTCTTTGGGCGGGCACGGTAAAGGCGAATCTCGGTTGGAACCGCGGCTGGCCGCATCTGGTCGCCAAGGGGCCGGCAGTGGGAAGTTTGAGGGAAGGGAAGGTGCTTCCTTTTGTCAAAGCGGGTCGCGATTTCGGCGCGTGGTTTCACCGCGATGCGATCACCTGGCAGAATGAAGCGGTGGCGACGCCAAGCGCGGAATCGGTTGCGCGTTCGTTCAAGAGCATCATTGCGCTCGACGTTCCCGCCATGAAGACGCCCCGCGAATCATTGGAAGCGTTGAAACCCCGTCCCGGGTTTACTGCCGAATTGGTTGCGGCAGAGCCGATGATTGAAAGTCCGGTGAATTTTGACTGGGACGCGCAGGGGCGGCTGTGGGTGGTGGAGATGCCCGATTATCCGCTGGGCATGGACGGCAAAGGCAAACCGGGCGGCAGGGTGAAAATTCTCACCGACAACGACGGTGACGGGCAATATGAAAAAGTCACGACCTTTCTGGACGAGCTTCCGTTTCCCTCCGGCATCATGCCCTGGCGCAACGGCGTGCTGATCGCGTCCGCGCCGAATATTTTTTTCGCAGCCGACACAAACGGCGACGGGCGCGCCGACGAGCGCCGGGTGCTTTTCACGGGCTTCAAGGAAGGCAACCAGCAACACCGCCTCAATGGTTTCGCGTGGGGGCTCGATGGCTGGATTTACGGCGCGAACGGCGACAGCGGCGGCGTGATTAATGGTGTGAGCATCAGCGGGCGCGATTTCCGGTTTCGCCCCGACAGCGGAGAATTTGAAGCCGAGAGCGGGCAGACGCAATACGGCCGGGTCCGCGACGATTGGGGCAACTGGTTCGGCAACAACAACCCGGTCTGGCTTTGGCACTACACCATCGAAGACCGTTACCTGCGCCGCAACCCAAAGCTCGCGGTCAGGACAACCCGGCAGATGCTGGCGAACTATCCGGATTCCACGCGCGTTTTTCCGGCGAGCGAAACCACAATCCGCTTCAACCAGCCCCAGGCGGCGGGGCATGTCACGAGCGGTTGCAGCCCCTGCGCCTACCGCGATGAATTGTTCGGAGCAGCTTTCGCCACGAGCGTGTTCGAGTGCGAACCCGTCCACAATGTGGTTCATCGCGAAATCCTGGAACCCGACGGCGCGACCTTTGCCAGCCACCGTGCGGACGACGAAAAGGACCGCGAATTTCTCGCGAGCACCGACCCGCGCTTCCGGCCCGTCATGGCGAAGACCGGGCCGGACGGCGCGCTTTACGTCGCTGATTTCCACCGCTTCGTTCTGGAGCATCCTGAATGGATCGCGCCTGAAACGCAGAGCCGCGTCGATCTGCGCGGCGGTGCCGAACGCGGCCGCATTTACCGCATCATCCCGGCGGGAGCGAAACTTCGCAGCGTCCCGAATCTTGACAAGCTCGACAACGCGGCACTGGCGGCGGCGCTCGACAGTCCCAACGGCTGGCAGCGCGACACCGTGCAGCGCCTGCTCTTTGAACGCAACGCAACCGACGCCGCCCCGGCACTTCGCCGGCTTGTTGTAAAATCGGAAAATCCCAAAGTTCGCATGCAGGCGGTCGCGTCGCTCTCGGTGCTGAAGGCGCTGCAGCCGGATGAGCTGCGCGCCGCGCTCCACGATGCTCATGCCGGTGTGCGCGTGCAGGCGTTGCGGGCGGCTGAAAGCGCGGCGCTCCCGTCCGAGGACGCCGTGCGTTTGATCGCCGAATGCATTGACGATCCAAATCTCGGAGTGCGTTACCAGCTTGCGCTGAGTCTCGGCGCGTTCCGGGTGGATCGCGCCGCCACGGCGCTCGAAGTTTTGGCGGAACGCGACGGTGCCAACGCGCTGATGCGGGTGGCGATCCAGTCATCGCTTCTGCCGAGCAGCACGCTTTTTTCGAAGCTCAACAAGGCCGCCGCCCCTGCTCTTCCAGCAGCCGTTGCGCTGCCGAAGCCCAGCACGCCAGACCGCGCAAAAGTGATTGCCGGATTTTCGACCGTTTCGAATTTGAATGGCGACGCCGAAAAGGGGCACAAGCTTTTCACCCGGAATTGCGTGAATTGTCACCGGCTCAAAGACGAAGGCCACGAGGTTGGCCCGAATCTTGAAATGGTTTCGGACAAGCCGATCGAGTGGCTGCTGACGGCCATCTTCGATCCCAACGCGGCGATTGAAGCGCGATACCAGGCGCAATCGGTCAAATTGAAATCGGGCGAGGTCATCACCGGCATCATCAGCGCGGAAACCGCCAACAATCTTGTGCTGCGCCTGCCCGGCGGCACCGATTTTCCTGTCCTGCGGGAAGACATAGTCAAACAAAAGGCCTCCGGCGTTTCGCTCATGCCGGACGGAATGGAGACCGTGCTGACGCCTCAGGACGTCGCGGATTTGATTCGGTATTTGAGAAAGTCCAAGTGACGTGTTTGAATTTTATCGCGGCTGTTCATTGAAGTTTCGAGTTGATGCCTGGAGGTGCCATGATGCGAACAACCAAAGCCGGAACGTTCCTGTGTTGCGTGAGCCTGATTGCGTGCGGTTGCTCCGCATCGGCGCGGAGCGAAGAAATCGATACGAAGCAACTGCTCGAAAAAGGTGTGACGATCACCGAGTCGAAAACGGCCGGGACAACCGTCGCGGTCAAAGATTGCTCCAAACTTTCCGAGGCGGATTTTCGCACGCTCGGAAAATTGCCGCATGTCAAAAGCATCTCGCTGGGGCTCGGCCTCACTGATGCCGCGCTGGCGTCGCTGGCGGATCTCGCGGAAATTGAATCATTGAGTTCCAACGGCATGCAGGTGAGCGATGACGGAATCAAGGCGCTGGCCGGTTGGAAGAAACTGCGGAGCGCGGCGTTCTTTCATCCCGGCGCGCTGTTCACGGGCGCGGGCCTGATGCACTTTCAGGAACTGCCCAACCTCGAGCGGCTCACCGTCGCGGGTTCGGACAAATTTGATTCCTCCGCAACAACCCCAATTTTCGAACGCGAGTTCAAGCAGCCGAGGC
>JBAXUS010000331.1:0-4838 GCA_037129555.1 Planctomycetota bacterium | reverse complement strand
CCGGTTTTGGGACCAGGAGGTCGCAGATTCGAATCCTGTCGCCCCGATTTAGAAACACCGTGCAATTCAACGCAACCCCTTGCACGACAAAGCAATACTCGCGGCCCAACCGATCTTTCCCAAAACACCACTTATTGCAATCCATTGCTAAATTTAACCCAATCCTGCTATGGGCGCCGCCAAGGATCCGCCAAGCAAACCGATACGAATTTCGGCAGTGCGGTTCAATTCGTTTATCGAAATTACGCGTACCGTAGCGCTTTGGGGGCGCATTTAGTCCATGGGACGCCGTTGTTGCCCGCAAAATTTTTATCTACCCAGCTCCTACCTTTTACCTCGCCGCCGCAACCGTGAGCGCGTCGGTTCTTGACGTTTAAACGTTAGTCCTCAATTCCGGCGCGTTGTAACCTTCGCAGACGTGACTGACGTCGAATGGGACGTTGAAAAGTGCCGCCGGGCAGATGACGATTTCGCCGATGGTGAACAAGGCGGAACTGCGAAAATTCACCTTTGCGCTGGCGAGATCGCTCTCGGACAAACTGGTCGACGAAGAATTGACGAACGAGACCGTCACGAATAAACGGACCTCGGTCAAGATTCGGCTGATCGTCAATAACCTGCTTTACCTTCGCGATCAGCCGCAGTTCTACACGGCGACCCGGAAACTCCGCGGGAAGTCGAAGAAAGCCTGGATTTTGCATGTTCCTTTTTCTGCTCTCATTGCGTTTCTGCGTCTTGGCGCCTTTGCGTTTAAATCCTTTTCAAACTATTTTTCGGGTGTCTTTTCCCCGGCAATCGTCAGTTTGCGGACGGTTGCGGTTTTGCCGACCGCGATCCAGCTGCGCGCTTTTGGCGTGGCGAGGTAGTCGTGTTTTACGCGGAGCTCCTGGCCGTCGAGGATTGCGGCCATCTGGTCGCCCTTCCATTCGACGTGCAGGCGATGCCATTCGCCGACTTTCACGTGTGGCGTGATCTTGGCGAGCGTGTTTGATTTCGGCGCGGAATCTTCCGCGATTTGCATGAACTCCGGACCGATCACGACGCGTCCGACGTGCTTCGTTGAGTCGCAGCCGATGTAAAAAACGCCCGGCGTGTCCATGCGGAATTCGCAATCGATGACCGCGCTGTCGAGACCGACTTTGTGGTGCAGTACGGCGACGTGCTTTTCAGCCGGCAGCTCGACGGCTTTCAGTTCTCCATTTTCCGGCGTCCAGGTTCCTTTTGCGACGCTCCAGGCTGCGTCGAGCGGCTCTTTGAAATTCGGCGACGCGACGACCGGAAGCGAATTGTCATTCAGCAAGCGCTTGCTTTCAGCGGGCTTTTCATCAGCCGCGCGAAGCATTGTTTGAGCGACGGCAAACAAGAGGATCAACATGTTGGCGAATCGAAGCATTGTGGTAGTTCCTGGTTATTAATTCGGCATTCCAATACCGAGTTGGGTGACTCGAAAACTCGGCATTGGAATGCCGGGCTATTTAGACGTGTACTCCACCCACTGCGTTTCGACTTTGTCACCTGCTGAAAATTTCCATGTCGTGTCTTCTTGAACATCGGGGTTGGCGTACGTGTGCGTGGCGGTTTTGACGGTGTCGGCTCCGGCATTTTTCCAAGCGAACGTCACGTCGAGGGGGCCGTTCTGTACGCGATAGGCGAGATGCGCTTCGACTTTTTGAAATGCCTTGCCACCGTCGTTGCTGAAACGTACACGCACGGGGCCGTCGATAGTGTTCAGCGCGACATCGCCCCAGGACATGCTCTGACTCCAGAAATCGCCGGGCTCAGGTTTGGTGCGGACGATCTGCCAGTCCTTGACCACGGGCGCCCATGTTTTGCCGGCGTCAGTCGAAAACTCAATTTGAAATTTTGTATTTCCAGGCGGAGCACCCGAGGATTGCCAACTGGCGGCGTAAAGCCGCACGGCTTTTTCGTGCCGCGGCGGAGCCAATTCGAGGGTCACCGTTTTAGTTCCCATCTGCCCGTCAACGACATGCGCTTCGGCCTGATCTTTATTGGGGCCGGCAGAAACAATTCCCGTTCCCGATGCTGAAAACGTGATGGCGTTTTCGCCGTCTTTGAGATGCGGAATCAGCGCGGTATTGGCCTGGCAGACGGTGCGGATTGTCATGTCGTAATTTGCCAACATCGCCGCGCCGGCGTTTAACCTCAACCAGTATTGTTGATGCCCTTTCACGACATCCGTGAGATCCAGTTCGCCTTTAAACGCTGCGGCTTCGGACCACGTTTTGCCTTGATTGGTTGAGACGCTGACCGATGTGCCAGCACCAGCGACGCGGCCACTCAAGACCAATCCATTTTTTCCGCCGGCGTCGTAAATGCCCCAGCCTGCCGTAGTCGGCGGCGTGCAGGCGATCACGTATGGCGTGTAGAATTCGAACGTGACCTGTTCAGCGGATTCGGCTACCACGCCCTCTTTATATGACCCGATTTTAAAGTCGGGTTTGTACGTGTAGACCGCGTTTGCGTAGCGAACTTGTCCCGCCGCGAAGCCTGATCCTTTTTTTGAGCCGAACATTTTTTCGGGCTGGTTGACCCACGAGCGGCTGCGCTCAGGCCCCGGAATTCCTTTGGCTTTGTAATTCATTCCCCAAAAGACAAACGTCTTTCCGTCTTCCAGACCGGGTTGAAGCCAGCGACGCAAACTTTCGCCCGAGCGCAGGTGAACCGTCGGCGGCGGGCCCGCATATCCCGGCATGTATTCGGCGACATTGTTTTCGCTGTAAACGCCGCAATCTTCGTCAGCCAAGCCGGCTACGCGCCAGCCGCGCTGACGCTCGGGCTTAAAATTAGGATTGCGCAGTGTCTTGAGATCGTTGCGGATCTCTTCGATGGAAAGTAATCGGGAGCCGTCTGGACTGAAAATCACGGTGGAAATATCGTGGTCGAGCAGCGCCCAGTGCCCCGCGCCGTAAGCGCCGCCGGTCAGGTAGACTTCGAAACTGTTGTGTCCGCTGACACCGACATCGCGCGCGCGGCCGCGCCCGAGCAGCTGCTGCAGTTCAACGCTCCATTGCGAATGCGTGGTGCCACAGAGTCCGAAGCCGTCGGCGAATAGCCCCTTCCAATATTCGCGCGTGCGGCTGTCGCCGCCTTTTCGAAAGCCCTTGCCCCAGGTGTCGCTCGCGCCTTCTTCACCGTGAGCGTAGTTGATATTGCGCCAGTACCAGGCCGCGAGCGCTTTGTCTTCATCGCTCTCAACGGAGCGGCCGGTTACGCGCGTGTACAACTCCGCTTGCGTTTTGAAGAGCCGTTCAAATGTTGAGCACGATAATTCGCCGGGATACCACGGATGCGAGGTTTTAATCTGCGGATCGCCCGTGGCCGCAACGGCACAGCAGCCGATCCACGAGAAAATAAAAAGATAAAGCGGGAATGCTCGGTGCATGGCGGCGTGTCCTGTGATTGCTGAGGTCGTTCTCAATTCGCTTACACCGAACGCCACCCTGGAATTGTGACGCAGGCAACCTGCACCACATTTTATGCCTTCGGCTTGATGAATAAAACTTCGGCGCGCTCGATCCAGCCTTTTCTTAAATCGACGCGGAACCAGCCGTCGCTGTTTTTTTTGTGCATCCTGCATCCAGAGCGCGGGCCGAATTCCCGGAGGTCGTATTGCTCCCACGTCTTGCCCATGTCGGGTGAATAGATAAAGCCGCAGGCATAGGTGGATGCGGGAGCACAGTGCGAGGCGAGCATCACACCGTCCTGCACGATCATGTTCGCGGATTCGAACGTGGGGTTGTACAGCAGGGTGTGCGCGACCTTGTCGGTGAGATCGGCGGGCGCGCAGGTGAAGATGCCGCGGTCATGAGCGGGGGTGAATTTGGGGCCGTTAGCATCGGCGATCCAGTAAAGACGGCCATCAACGAAATTGATGCCGCCGGATTTGAAACGCGAATTTGAATTCACGGAGATGAGGATCTTCCAATCCCATGTGTCCGCTTTGGTGTCGTAGGTTCCGCGCAGCCAGTGGCATTCGTTGCCGTGTCCGCGGTCGATGTCGCCGGTACACGCGTAGAAGGCGTTTTCGGCGGGATTGTACGCGACGTTGTGAACGTGGCGCGCGATGACTTTGTTGTTCGGATTGCCCAAGAGTTTGCTCGGATCGCCTCCCTTCTCCTGGAACTTCGGATTCCGGCCAAACGCAAACGAGAGTTTCACAGTCTGGCCGCTATCCGTTGAGTAATAAATATTCACCGGCACGGCGCCGCCGAGAACGTTGCAGTAATTCCCCCAGACAAGCATTTCCCTGCCGTTGACGTCGAAGGTGTGTTCGCCGTCGAGCGAATGGAAGTACCAGCCGGGCAGAGCGGGGTCTTTGGGCGTGTGAGGAATGTAGTCGCTTCCGTCGAAGTTCTTCACCGTGATGGGGCGATGCGTTTTAAGATTGTCGGTGCTCAGAAAGAGTTGCGCGCGTGTGGCGAAGAGGATGTTTCCATTTTTCAGGATGACGCTGAAGGTGATGTTCTGAGAGTCGGGAAACTCGGCGCTGTGCGGCCACGTTTTGCCGTTGTCTTCGGAGAGGAATATCTTTCCGCCGCCGAATCCGAAGGCCTTGTTGTCGCGCTGCGAATCGATGTAGGGACCTTCGGGCGCGAGGCGATACCAGAAGTGCTTCGTCGAAGCGATTTCGCCGGGTTCGGCGAAGAGGCGCGTGGGTTGAGACAGGAAGATGGCACCGGTGGCAGTCGCGGTGGATTTGAGGAAATGGCGGCGATTGGGTGACGACGGGGAGAACATGAGCTACTCCTCCTGCAGCTTTGGAATTTCTCCGCACAACGCCAGCGCTCGGAGGGCTTGGGCGGTGCTGATATAGGTAA
>JBAXUS010000330.1:0-4886 GCA_037129555.1 Planctomycetota bacterium | reverse complement strand
GCACCCGTCAACGCAGGCGCGCGCGGAGGAACTCGGCGGGCTGGATGCGGTGTACCTCGACTACGTCGGAGCGATCTGCCGGTATCTTTATTCGCAGGGTGTTCAGCCGCTGATCTGGGACGAAATCATTCGCACCATGACCGACGAGCAAATCAAATGGCTGCCGCCCGAAGCGGCGATTGTCTTTTGGTTGCCGGAAGGGTTGACGCCTGAAATTGCGCCGGATGTGCTCGCGCATCTCGAACGCTACAAAGTATTGAAACGTCCCGCGTGGGGATCGGCGTTGATTTCGCCGAAGGAGGGGTTCGAAGCGTTTGATAACATCGACGCGTGGGCTGAAGTCGGAGAATTGAATTACATCTCTGGATTCATGGCGACGGTGCGGACGCGCGAGTTTGCGAACAGTGCGTTGTTGCCGCCAGCGGAGGCGTTCTGGCCGGCGATTTATTATGCGGCTGACCGGGCCTGGACGGGCAAGCAGACCATCGTGCGCGAACTGTTTCCACAGCGCTTCGTGACGCGGTTTTATGGTGTAAAAAATCTTGAAGCTCAAAGTCGCATATGGGCCGGAATCGTGCATCTGATCTCGGACAATCTCGTTCTCGCGCACGCGTTTTTCAAAGCTGAAGCGCCGCACGTTCCCAAGAATACAGAGACGGCGGCGTTCATGGAAAGTTGGACCGCGCTCCAGGCCTTCATGCGCTTGTTTGACGAAATTGAACACAGCATTCGCAGTAATTTTATCCACATTCAGAATGGTACTGTTGACACGTTGCTTGCTGGGAATTTGCGCTGGCGTGCTCAGGAATTGAAAGCTCGAATTCCGGACATCATCACACGCTTCACTCAATCGGCAGAGACGATGTGCGGCGACATGGCGGTGCATGAATTCATCGAATCGGCTATCGGGTATACGCTGCGCAGGTTGGATGAAATCGAGCCGCTGTTGTCAGCGTTTCCGCTACCATCGGAAAACTTGCGCGAGCCGTTGGGGATTTAAAAGTACATTCACATATTCAGAGTTTAGCGTGCGCATATGGACGACGATCCCAACAAAGCAGTGGTGCTACCGTCCAATTTAAATAGTATGAAAGCATGTTTGGTGTGTGGTAAAGATGTCATGTTGCCTCGCAAGAAATCTTTTTGGAAGAATCGACATGGGTTCATTCAATGCGAATCCTGTGGCGCCGAACTCAAAGCCATTTATTGTCCGGAAATTATCGTGTATCACTTGGCTGTTTGGACGATTGCGTTCGGACTATTTATCCTTTCGTTTGTATCTCTGATCCAAGCAGGGTTGTTGTTGTTGGCTCCAATAACGCTTATTTTTTTTGAAATTGCGCAGACGATAAATCATCAAATAGAAAAATCCTGTTTTCGAGGATTTGTACAGGTCCGCAGACAGGTTGTTCTTTTGGATGCCATACATGCGATACTATTTATTGGTGGTATTATTGGCAGTTATAGCGCGATGTCAATTCTTCAAGGTTTTTTGGGCGCATATGGGTTGTATTGTTTAATAGAACTTGCACGGTACATTTTGATTAAATATTCGAACAGTCGGATAACTGGTACGTGAATTCACTTGGTCCGAAAGCAACGCAGCCAGCACCGCAACCCGCCCCTCACGCCGAACGCGTGCGTGGCGCTGATGGCCAGCCGTATTGGAAACTCACGTGCTTCTGTGGGAAGGTATTGCTCGCTCCCGGCGACGGGCCGCACAAGCACGGGGGGTGTCCGAAGTGCGGGACGCGCCTGCTGTTTCCGACGGACCGCCCGATCACGAGCGGACCGTTACCTGTCATCCCAGCGCGAAAGCCTCAACGATCTGCTCCGCGCCCGGTTCGTCCAACGTCTCGTCTCCGCGCGAAATCGTCAAAACGCATGCCTGAATCCGAACGCGATTCGAGCAAGGATCGGATCAATCCCGGGCATAGTGCTTCGGACAACGCAGCTGACAAACTGCGCCCCAGTAGTGTGCGGGTGCCTCAGTCGGCGACAGGATTGGTCAGCGCGTGGCCGCTCGCTGAACCTCTGCCGCGCGCTCTGGCTGCGTTCATTGATGTGACCCTCACGGTGGCGTGTCTCGCTGTGCTGCTGGCAGCGTCATCGAAATTGCCAACACATTTTTCGAGCACGACATTTCGCGTCGCGTTCACGCTGCTTGCGATGTGGTTGAATGAAGGTGTGTTGCAGTGGCTGTGGCACGGAAGTGTTGGGAAGAACCTGTGTCGGATTACGCTGCGCGAAGCAGGCGGCGAACCTCTGCGACTGGAAAACGCGTTGCTGCGTCCGTTCTTGAAAGCCGCGTTGCTGCCGCTGTGGCCGCTCGTATTTTTTAATGTCAACCGCCTCGCGTGGCACGATCGGATTTTGGGCGTGGTGGTATTGAAGGGGCGGGCGTCGAAGTGAACTGAATTGATGACTGCCTTAAGATTTCCAACGCGCTTGCCATATCGGCGTGGAGCGGTGCTTCGAACGAGACGCGTTGGCCGGTGGCCGGGTGATCGAAGCTCAAGCGAGCCGCGTGAAGCGCGTGTCGCGCGAGGCCCAATTCCGGGAGCGCGGATTCTTTTCCGTACAATGCGTCCGCCAGAATTGGAAATCCGTTCTTTGAAAGATGGACGCGGATTTGATGCGTGCGTCCTGTCTTCGGCATCGCGCGGACGTAAAAACGATCGTCTTTGAAACGTTCGAGGACCTGAAAATCGGTGTGTGCGTCGCGGCCTTCGTCGTAGCCTTTTAAGATCGTTTGTTCGGTGCGCCGTGTCGGATGGCGGCCCAAGCGACCGTCGCAAAAGAAAATGTTTTGCAGCGGATTGCCGTGGCACAACGCGGCGTATTCTTTTTTAACGGTGCGGTTCGCAAATTGATCGGCGAGCGAGCGGTGAGCGATGTCGTTCTTTGCCGCGACAATCGCGCCGCTCGTATCCATGTCTAGCCGGTGAACAATCCCGGGGCGTAGCGTACCGTTGATCGACGACAAATCTTTGCAATGAAACAGCAGCGCATTGACGAGCGAGCCTGACCCGTGCCCGGCGCTGGGATGCGCGACCATGCCCGCAGCTTTGTTGACCACAACGATGTCGCGATCCTCGAACAAAATCGTGAGCGGAATATTTTCGGGCCGAGCCGCGATGATTTCAGGCTCGGGCAGATCGATGGAAATGCGCTCGCCGCCTTTTGCTTTTGCGCTGGGCTTGGCTTGCTTGCCGTTGATAAGAATAGCACCATCGCGGAATAAATGCCCGGCGTAGGTCCGTGAAATCGCGGGGTGGCAGCCGGCGACAGCGACGTCAATTCGCTTGCCCGCGTACGAGGCAGGGATTTCGAATTCCAGTTCGGACTCGCCGGATTCAACGGAGCCGATGGGTTGTGTGGACATGGACTGAACCGATGGGTTAAAAAAAAGAGGCGGCTTTTAAAAAGCCGCCGCCGATTACTTAGATTGAGTGCGTCAGGTGAACGGGCTAAAAGCCCGTTCTACAACTATTATTCTTCGAGTTTCGCGCCGATGGCTTTGTCGGGGTTGACGCAGCGCACGCACTGGCACATGGCTGAGCGGCCCTGCTTCAACATCGCTTGAATTTGCGCGTAGCTCATGTGCTGGGCAGGCGCTTCTGAATTGATCGCAACCGCGTTCTGCGTCCCGCCGCGAATCAATGCGCCCGCTTTCTTTTCGTCCTTTTTAGGCTCTTCCTTTTTCACGTCTTCTTTTTTCGCGTCGCCTTTGACTTCCGCTGAACCACCACCCGACGCGGCCAAACCTGCAGCGACCGTGTACGTGAATGAATTCGGAGTCGGAACACTTGCCACGGCAAACGAACCGTTGTAGCCAGCGACTGCGACCCCTGAGATTATTACATTGTCTCCGGTCACAAACTTGTGCGGCGTAGTCGTGGTGATCGTGGCAGTCGTTGCGGCTGCAACTGCGCCCTTGGGAGCGGCATCGATGGTCACAGCAGCTTTGGCTTCGAGCTTCATCGCCGGGGCCACGCCACCGGGCATCATCTTGCCGATGGGTTCAAGGAGCGACTTGATGTACGCCGCTTCTTCGCGCCAGTTGCCTTTGAAGTCCTTACCGAAACGATCTTTTTCAACAGCGGAAATACCGGAATCAAGTGCCTGCTTGACATAGTAGAGCGCGAAGTCGTTATCGCCTTTGGCGGCATCTGCACTTTTGTTCGCGTCCAATTCAATCTTCTTCAAACCACGCAACCAGTACAGGCGACCGAGTTGGGCGGTCATCTTGTTGAACAAGAAATGCGACTTCATATCTTTGGTCGGATCGGCTTCTTTGGCGTCGTCTTTGTACATCGCGCCGCGCAGCGTCTTGATCGCGTCGTCATAGTACTTGGTGCTGGCGACTTCATTGACTTGCTTCTGTTCGTAAGCCGTGGCCAGATTCTGAACGGCGATCGGGCCGAACGACGGGTTGCTCTTGAAAGGCTCGTTCTCGGCGAGTTGCTTATTTAATTGAATGGCGCGTTCAAGTGATGCAGCGCGTGATTCGAGCGTCCGGCGCGGGCTCTGTGCCATTTCGAAATTGGCGTGTGCGAGTGACGAAAGGACGTGAGCGTGAACGCCGGAGCCTCGGATTGTCGTGTTGTCTGCGGCGAGTTTTTCGAGCGCATCCACGCGGTCTTCGTCGGATTTCTTATCAAAAACGGCCTTGTGGTATTCGTCCCACAGCGAGCGCAATTTTGTATTGCGGCTCGATTCTGCGTAACTGACGTAGACCGATGATGCCAAGCCGACAGCGGTCAAGACGACTGCGGCGATAAGGCCCCATCGAATGTAATTTCCCCATTCGACAGCAGCGGGGAGGGTTTGTCCGGATTGCGTATCGTCCGAGACTGAAGCTGAGGGGCGCACGACTGTAGGGG
>JBAXUS010000033.1:0-41819 GCA_037129555.1 Planctomycetota bacterium | reverse complement strand
CTTATGTTGCTTCCCGTGGATTGAGTCGGCGGTTTCTAATTGAGATCGGTATAAGCCACTTCGACTGGCGTGGAGTTCGCGACAATTTTAAAGACGCTGCCGTTGCCGTAATCCACAATGTACACTTCACCCGCCGCGTCCTCAGCAAACGATGAAATCGCACCGATCGCGCCGCCTTTCGAGAAATTCGCCGAGTGGTCCGTCGGTTTAGAAACAGTCAGTCCCGTCGCCGGAAAGCTCCAGACTCGGGCGCTGGCGAAGTCGCCGAAAATGTAGTTGCCTTGAAACTCAGGGATGGCCGTGCCGCGATAGACATAGCCACCGATCACAGACACATTATTTTTCGTGTGCGGATAATCGTAGACCGGATCGGTGACCGGTGTGACGGGCGTTTGATTGATGCCCGGCGTGGCGATAAATCCTTCGCGTGCGCGCCAACCAAAATTCAAACCGCCCGTACCTGCTGGAATAAAATCGATCTCTTCACGCGCGCCTTGCCCCACATCTCCCGCCCACAAATTTCCATTGCTCCGATCAAACGAACACCGGAACGGATTGCGCACGCCGAACGCCCAAATCTCGCCGCGATTGTTCGGATCGCCCTTGAACGGATTGCCCGTCGGAATCGCGTAGGGCGACGCGGAATCCACATCGATGCGTAGAATTTTTGCGAGCAAACTCGTCCGGTCCTGCCCGTTGCCGATGCTCCCGTGCTGGTCATTCGCCCCGCCGCCGTCGCCGGTGGCGATATACAGGAAACTGTCCGAACCAAACCCGATCCACCCGCCGTTGTGATTCGTTTCAGGCTGAGCAATCGTCAGAATCTCAACGTGGCTTGCTGGGTCCGCTGTGTCAGGCGTCGCCGCCGTGTAGCGCTCAATAACCGTCTGCCCCGCCGAACCGCCGCCCGCTGTTGTGTAATTCACATAGAAGAAACCGTTCGACGCATACTGCGGATGGAACGCCATGCCGAGCAATCCCTGCTCATCGCCCTGGGACACATTGCGCCCAGTCGTCGCCGCGCTCAGTTTCAAAAACGTCGTCACGGAATTGTCCGCAAAATGAATGATCTGGATTTTGCCAGTGTGCTGCTCGATCACAAATAACCTAGTCGTATCCCCCGGCGGAGCACACGCAAACACAGGCAGATTGAATCCCGAACCGACCATCTGCTTCGCCAGCACCACATCCGCTGCGATGCCAGGATTGGAAACAAGCACGATCACGACAAGCATTAAAAGCAGCGTACGCATGAACACTCCTCCCAAGAAATCCAGCGCGCCAATATCGCGCGGCGCTCATGCAGGTTCGACTCGTTCAACCGGCAATACCCTACGCCCCAACTCCCGCCAATCACGAACAAGGCTCCAGATCAACAGCATCATGAGCACCGTCGCGAACGCAAATTCCAGCGTCCACGCCAAGCCCCACCATTCTTCCGGGTGATTGCGGCGAAGGATAAAATCGCGCTGGATTTCGCCATGTTTTTGCGTCGCGGATCGATGAGGGCCTTCAGTGAAAATGGCGTCAACCGTAGTAGCAAATATTTGATTTGAGGATGTTGATCCTGATCGCGCAATCGTATGAAGCGAAGCACGTGAGGGTCTCATGCATGTTATGATGATGACGTGCGGTTCTTCTATTAACGGTGATCGGGACGTCATTGCATTCGGATTCCATTTCCCAATAAACTGATTGGACGAAAGCCTCCAAAGACGAACGCTGCCTGTAGTATGTGTAACAATACAATAGTCGCCACACGTTGAAATTAAGGACGAGTCAAAAGAATCCCAACTTGGGCTTTCAAATTTCCCATTGGCAGCACACCTAAACACATCATCACCAGTTCGCGTGTCACGTACTGCATAATGAGTATTCCCGCGAAGATCTCCACAGGCGAGCGATGTATAAAAATGGGTATTGTGAGCTGAGAAGCCCTCGAACTTTTCGCCCGGCAGAATTGGAATTTCTTTTACACTCGTGCCCGTTGCCACATCCGCGAATTCAATCTTATTCGTCCCGCAAAATGCCATGCAATGGGTCGTCTTCCCAGACACATCCATATCCAAAAACTGAACGCTCTTCTGTGTCCAATAGCGATTGACTTCATAGCTCTCTGAGAACACCAACTTCCCATCCAATTCCCGAACGTCAAGTCCGCCGGTGCGTTCCAAACACATCCGTTTTCCATCCGGCGTAAAGTCACACCGCCGCGCCCTCGCCGCTGGAAAGCGCGACGTAATTCCGCCTGTTTCAGCGTTCAAAAGTACCAGTTCATCGAACGTTTCTCGAATGACGGCAATGCGCGTTCCGTCGTCAGAAAAGTGCACAATTGGATTCGGAAAATACAGGCCGTACTTTTGCGTCGCGTCGAATAGCGTCCACTCATGAAGCAACTTTCGCGCACTCAAATCATACAATCGCGCGTGATACTCATCCGCGACGAGCATCTTCGTCAAATCCGGTGAGAGCGTTTTTACAATTGGGCTGGGGCCCGTTTCGTTGATCGTTCCGTCCGGATTCACATACGTCTTCGGATCGCGGATCGTCAAAAAGTCGAATTCAAAATACGGCAGATCGTTCTTGAAAATCGAGAACCGTTTGCCATCGCGTTCGATCAATTCCTGACCGCCCATCACATACGATTTCCCGGTTCCTTTCGCATCCGTCGTCTCCAACACCATATCCAACCGCCACGCCGGACGCTTGGGCCAGAGCAGGAACACCGAGCCGATCAGAAACGATAAAATCAGCAGCGTCCGCAACGAGAATCGAAACCACGTGCGGCGTTTTGTAGTCGTCACGATGCTGCTCCAGGCCGTTCTTTCGTCCGTTTCGTGCTCAATCGCCGCGTTGTGATTCGGGTGCGTGAACAGCTCTGAAAATCATCACGCAATCATCGCCCACCCATCATCCGCCACTGCCACTCGCACGTCCGCCCCGTCCGCAAAATACTGTCCGCCCGATTCATACCGCCGGACGCGCCACATCGGCTGCCCGTCAATCTCAATGTCGTAAAGCGTGCTCCCACCCAAAAACGCACTGCTCCGAACGCGTGTGCAAACAGTCAACGCGTCGAAACCTCCGGGCACCTGCGAATCGTCAGCGGCACTGAGCAACACACTTTCCGGGCGGCAAAACACTGTCACTGTCGCGCCAGGTTTAGCCTGTTCGACATTCGCCTCCGCATTGAGTTTCACCGTCCCGGCACATGTTGCGACACTTCGGCGGTCAGCGGAAAGTACGCCTTCAAGCGTATTAATATCGCCGAGAAATTCAGCGCTGAAACGCGTCGGTGGATTGCGGTACATCGCGCGCGGCGGGCCCAGCGCGTCGATCTTGCCTTTGTTCAACACCGCCATTCGTCCGGCCAGCGACAGCGCCTCGCCTTGATCGTGCGTCACGTACAACGTCGTGATCCCCGTCGCGCGGTGAATGCGCCGAATCTCCTCACGCATCTCCCAGCGCAATTTCGCGTCAAGGTTCGAGAGCGGTTCATCAAGCAGCAGCACACGCGGCTTGATCACCAGCGCTCGGGCCAACGCGACACGCTGTTGTTGACCACCCGACAATTCGCCGGGACGCCGTTTTTCGAAACCGCTCAATCCCACCATCGCCAGCGCTTCAGTGACGCGAGCACTTCGCTCCGGTGTTGGGACGTGCCGCGCTTCCAATCCGAACGCGACGTTGCCTTCCACCGTCATGTGCGGAAACAGAGCGTAGTTTTGAAACACCATCCCGAAATCACGCTGGTGTGGCGGGACGCCTTTCAGCGACTTTCCACCGATGCGGATGTCGCCGTCAAAGTCATCAATGAATCCAGCGACCGCACGCAACAGCGTCGATTTTCCGCATCCGGACGGCCCAAGTAAAAAGAACATTTCACCGGGTTCAAGTGTGATGCTGACGCCATCAAGCGCGCGGGCGTTGCCATACGAAACGCGGAGAGAATCGATGTGGAGGCTCATGCGCCGCAAGTATAGTGCAAATCACCCCATCGGCAATTAAAGGGTGATAACGATACCTGCTGTTGCTTGACACCACCAACATGTGGTGGATAACGGGCTGTTGATAGATGTATAAAGATTCAATCGAGCTGCGTCAAAACCCTCGATTTTTTTCGCGCAAAACCAACGCTCACCTCGTCTCACTACATATGGATAACGCCGCGCCCACTCCTCAGTCTTCCGCCGCCTCAGACGTGCCTGTCGCGCTGGCGAAGCCGTTTTATCCTCGAGCGTTGATTTGTTTCATCGTGTCGACACTCTGTTTGGCGTGGCTCGTTTCGCTGCAAGTTCAATCCGCCCGACATGCCAGCATCGTGATCGCACCACAGAATGAAGTCGCCCCGCCAAAGCCGGTCGAACCGGTCGTTGAAACACCTGTCGAATCCAAATCGAGCGCTCCGGCGCGCGACGTGACGGATGCGGATTTCGCCATCGCTGAAATTGAATTGCTGCACAAGCTTGTTTTGGAAGACCCATCGCTGAATTTGAAGAAGACATCCAACGTTATTCGCACGTATACGTATTCCACGAACGAAGCGGTGCGAGCTGCGGCAATACGCGAGTTGTCGCAAGTGAACACGTTGCATGATCGCGCCGCGCTGAAATCCATCAGTGACGCGCTCACGCCAGCACAAGCACTTGCAGACAAGAAGGACTTTGCTGGTGCGCTTGAATTGTTACAAGCGACATTGAAATCGCTTCCGAAAGACCCGGCGGGAAGCGGGCAAAGCGCTGAAAATCGATTGCGTGATTTGATCGCCGAGTACGGCAGGGAGCGAGTCAAAGAGCACGAAGCGGCGCTTGGTGGATTGGAAGCGGAGTTGCGAAAAAAGGCGCAAGGCGCGGAAGCCCGGTTGACTCAAGCGCTCGCCCATGTGGACCCGGCCGTGCGTGACGACGCGAAAGCAATTCAGCAGCGCCATCTTGAAAGCAACGATAAGGATTTGCAAAACAAGCGCTCGCTTGAACGCACCGCGCGCGAGGAATGGGTGCGATTTTTCAAGCGCTTTGGGGGAGCGGTTTCGGACGGTGATTTCACCGGCGCGTCGGATTTGATTGAGCAGCCGCCGTTCGAAGCGATTCTTAAAGGTGGCGTCTCCGATCCGGAAAAAGTGCTGCGGCGCTGCGCTGAGGACATTAAGGCGATTCAAAATGTCTATGAAGAAGCACTCAAAGACGTGAAGGGCATGCGGCGCGCGGTGAGTTTTCATTTGCGCAAAGGCGGGCAGGCGTCCGGAATGTTAATCGGCGCAAATGGCCATCTGCTGCGCGTCGTCCCGGGAAAAGGTGCGGAGATTGGTGTCAAGATTTCGGACCTTAATTCAGAAGGCGTCAAGTCCATCATGGACAGTGGCTTGAAAAACAAGCCGTCGATCCAGCTCGCACTCGCCGCGATGGAAGCGTACGAAACGCCCGCCGACGCCGAATCGATCATCACGGCCGCGTACGAAAAAGCGCGCGAGCCGATGCCGCTGAATTGGTCCGAACGCTTCAAGATTGAAAAGCTTATGCTGAAGATCACGGCCGCTGAAGTAAAACTGAAGGCGCTGGAAAAGGCCGTGAAGGCCGACAACGGCGACGAGATCAAAGCCGCGTTGACTGAAGCGAAAGCAGTCGTCGCGGAATTGAACGAAGCCGGCGCGCTCAGCGATGAGAACCGGGAGTTGCTGTCGAAAGCCGAAGCATCATCCGCGAAAAAAGCGCTCGCCACCGTCGTGCTCCAAAACGGCAAACTACCCGATCCGACGTATCGAGGATTCAACACCGATCAGATCTCTGATTATCGCGATGCGCTTCGCCGCACGGATGTCGGCATCGGATACGGATTGAGGCTGGGAGCAGACGGCGGATTGAAACGCGTTCTGCTTAAATTCGACGGGTTGGATGTGGCTGTCGGCAATGGTCGTGTCCGTCGCGCGACTCTTCAATTTTATCAAATCGATTCGCCTAAATTCGACGGCGCATCAATCGGCGTTTTCCGCGTCAAACGCCCGTGGGTTCCGGACTCGGGATCATGGATCAGTTATGACGGCCAGAAGGACCACGATTGGACGATCCCTGGCGCGTCAGGCGAGGCGGATATCGAGCCGCGTGAGGATGCGAAAGTGCTGATCGACGGCAAGACTAATAAATGGGTTTCCTGGGACATCACGAAATATGTCCAGGACGTGATCGCCGGGAAAGTTCAGAACAACGGACTGCTGATCAAGGTCGTCAATGGCGAGCCCGAATACCACGTCCGGTTCTATCCCGAATCGGATTTGGACCGCAACAAAGACATCAGCCTGCGCCCGAAGTTGGTCCTCGATATTGGCTGGGATTTGGAGTAGCCTCAACGCTTCAGCGCTCAATCAATTTCTAAAGGACACCTCCTCGCGTGACCCCAACCGCCCCCCGCCGTTACGTCTTCGAAGTTTGTATTCCGATGCTTCTCGTCTTTATTTTTGTCGCGCTGCTGCGCATCTCTCCGACTCCGCCCGAACGAAACGGCGACGCGCCTGGTCAACAGATCGCGCGAAAGGGCGACGAGATTGTCGTCTGCGGTCAATTATTTCACACGGGCACGCCGGTCGTCTTGTGGATGGACCCGGGTGGTTACGACGCGTATCGCGTTGAGTCGCGATTTACTCCGTTTGGAAAATCCGATTGGGATCAGGCTCGCGCGTTGAACGCGACGTTAAAAACGCCGAATCGTTACGGCCTGCGCAAAGATATTCTCACGCCGGAAGAGATCGAACGCGTGCGCGGCGGCGGATGGGATCTGCCGCTGTTGCAGCAGAAAGTCGATCAATTTGTGCTGCATTACGACGTGGCAGGTTGCAGTCAGACGTGTTTCAAAGTGCTCCATGATATGCGCTGTTTGAGTGTGCATTTCATGCTCGATGTAGACGGTACGATTTATCAAACGCTGGATTTGAAAGAACGCGCGTGGCATGCGACGACATCGAACACGCGCTCGGTCGGCGTCGAGATCGCGAATATCGGCGCGTACTCGGAGAAAGAATTAGCGACACTTGATAAGTGGTATAAGAAGAATGCGGACGGAACCATGACTCTGACGATTCCCGGCAAAGGCGACCACGGAATACGCACACCGAATTTCGTCGGCCACCCGATCCGCAACGAACTCGTCGAAGGCACGGTTCACGATAAACGGCTGCATCAATACGATCTGACGACTCAACAATACGACGCACTGATCCACTTGACGGCGACGCTGTGCGCGGTGTTTCCGAAATTGACGTGTGATTCTCCGAAGAATGAGAAAGGCGAGTTGATTCCGAAAAAACTGGAACCGGAGATGCTCGCGAAGTATCAGGGAATCCTGGGACATTATCATCTCGACACGAACAAAGTAGACCCTGGTCCGGCGATGCAATGGGAGCGGGTGATTGAGGGGGCGAAACGGGTGAAGAATGAAAGGATGAAATAAGTAAGCTTAATCACAAATGTCTTACTAATATTAGATTGACTTACCGTAAAGAAGATGTAGTCTAGCGGTATGAAAACGCTCATGTCAACAGACACAGTCTGCTTCTCAGTTAAAGGTCAGGTCGTCATCCCGAGCCGCCTCCGTAAAGAATTTGAAATTCAAGGCGGCACACGGGCGCATGTTGAAGCGACGCCAGAAGGCATTCTTATCAAACCCATTACTGCAAAGCATATCCGCAGTATTCGTGGGTCATTGAAGGGCAGCAAGGCGATGGATGTGATGATGGAAATTCGCAAACAGGAACGGGACCTCTAACGTGATCACCAAAGTGCTGGACAGTTGGGCCATCATGGCATTTCTACGCGACGAACCAGCCGCAACAGAGGTCGAGAAATTATTTGTAAAATCCAGTGAAGGCAAACTGGTGCTCCTCCTGTGTGTCTTGAACTGGGGCGAGATTTTCTATTCAATTGCCCGTACCGACGGGATTCACGCAGCTGAAATCGCAACAGCCCAGTTGAAGACGCTGGGCATTGAATTGGTTGGTGTTTCTGACGATCTTCAATTGGTTCGCGAAGCTGCTAGACTGAAAGCCTCGAAAAAAATGTCCTACGCGGATTGCTTTGCCGCAGCATTGGCCAAATCGCGCAAAGCTGAATTGGTTACAGGTGATCCTGAATTCAAAGAGGTTGAACGAGACGTAAAAATCATGTGGCTGCCGGGCAAGTAGTGTTCTTGGGCGACGGGAAATAGCTCGGGCGGAAATTTTGCGCGGGGCATCCGTAAGCCGGCTTTTGTTCTCTTTCGAGGGCGGCCATTTATCTGGGCCCGCTGTTGCCAGCGGGCTCGAGCGCCCTACCCGCGGATATGCTGTCGTCGGCGCGAACAGCGCCTCTCCGCCTATTTGGGTTTGCTCCGGGCCGGGTTTACCTTGCCTTTGGCGTTCGCCGCCAAAGCGGTGGGCTCTTACCCCGCCGTTTCACCCTTACCGACACGATCATCGGCGGTTTATTTTCTGTGGCACTTTCCCTGAGGTTCGAATCCAAACGGCGACTCTCCCCCGATGGACGTTATCCATGGCCCTGTTCTGTGGAGGCCGGACTTTCCTCGACGAAGGCCGGGTTTGCACCCAGTTGTCTCCGCCGCGGCCGCCGGACGCCCCGCGCAATCCGCGAGGATAACCGCTGATTTGTTTCACGCATTGAACATTTTGTAAAGGTTGTGCTGGAATCCTAAACAAAACCCGTTATGCTTTTTGCTTCTATTTTGAGGCGGTGTGTCCGCGTCTCCGTAGCATCATGAATTGAAGTTCACAGCGGCTTCAATGGGGTTCGGTCGAAAGGCATACATTCAGATGAGATTGCATTGGTTCCGCGAGCACAAGCAAATTGTTTACTACGTTCTCTGCCCGCTCATTGTTTTGAGCATGTCGCTGTTCGGCATCTTCGGTGTCAGCCAGTTCAAAGGCATTGGCGGCACGGGTGGCCCGTCGGTAACGTACGCCGTGGGCAACAAAGAAGGTTCGCTCAGTGCGGGTGAAGCGTTGAACAAGCGCGTCGTGTTGTTCAAGTTTGTGGGCGGCTACGAAGCCGGTGACAACCGTCGCGAAAATAATCCGACGACGGACAACATTGGTTTGCTCGTTGCTGAAATTGAACTGGCGCGGCAGCGCGGTTTTGAAATTGGCGAAACAGAATTGAAAGAACTTCTGCGCAATACAGTTAAAGAACGGATTGAATCGATTGATCGTTCACCTCAGGCCAAGAACGAACCGGTGACCCGCGACCTGTACGAGAAGCTGCTCCAGCAGATGGATATGCCGGCGAGCCAGTTCGAGCAGATGATTCATGACTTGTCACTGCGCGCGAAGTTTCATCAGGTGCTGTCGGATTCGGTCGAAGCGTCCGAGCAACAGATGTTCATCAAGTACAGCGGCGAAAAAGAAAACGTCCGCATCCGATACAAGGTGTTCAAGAGCGACGATTTTGTCAAGGACGCGAAGACGCCGACGGACAGCGAGATCAAGAAGTTTTTTGATGACCACAAAAAAGAAGCGTCGAGCTACAAGGACATCTATATGACTCCGGCGACGATGTCGTTGGAAGCTGTTGCGTTCAAAGACGACAAGATGTTCGAAAATCTCAAAGCGTCGGACGCTGATTTGAAGGCGACCTACGACAATAACAAAGCTGTTCAATGGAAAGACACGAAGGATCCGAAGAAGACGGATGCTTTCTTGCCGTTCGAATCGGTGAAGGATAAAGTCGAAGCCCTGTGGCGCACGGATAAGATTGCGACATTGAAACGCACTGTCCAAGACAACGTCAAAAAAGCTATCATTGAATTGACGGAGGCTGAAGCAAAGGCCAAGAAGGATGCCAAAGATCCGAAGGAAATCAAGCCGGTGGATGTCGCGGCATGGGCAGCGAAAAACAAATTTACATACTGGGAAACGAAAGAACAGACCGAAGAACTCTACGAAAAGGGCAAGTTTGCGATTAATGCCCCGGATTTGAATTTGGGCGTGGAGCTATTTAGGAATACCAAGTTGGCCCCCAGCCAGCCGGAGAGTTTGCTGGAAACTCAAAAGAAACGCATTTACGAATTCACGTACTTCAAATGGCTTGACGAATCGAAGCCGGAATTGGGTGGAATCATCGCCCGCGCCAAGAAGTTCACGGATGAAACTGATAAGACGTTGGAACAGGCCAAGGACAAAATCGTCGCAGAATTGAAGCAGGTCGAGTCGCTCAAGTTGGCTGAAGATGCGGCTAAAAAGCAGAGCGATTCGTGGAAGCAGGGGCAGAATTTACCGAAGCTCGAAGACTTGGATGAAGTCGTGTCCGAAGGTAAGCCGTTCCATCCGCTGGTGCGCACCTTCCGCAAATCGCCCAAGGGTTTGGGCGACGTATTGGAAGTTGCCGAAGGCCAGCCGGAACTTGAAAAGATGGACTCCAAGGATTACGCCAAGAAATGGTACTATGTGGGCTGTGCGGTTGAGCGCAAGGTTCCGTCCATCGCCAATTTCGGCAAGATCTCTGAAAATGAATGGTCACGCGAAGAAGCGCTGCACGGTAAGTCGCAGTCGTTTCAAGGTCAATCCTATCGCGTCAAGGCTGGCATCATTGACGACGATTATAAATCAGTCTTGGGTTTGATGGTCGAGCAGGTGAAGAGCAAAGTGACGATCATCGGCAAGGGTCCTGAACCGGATGTGCGAACGACGTTCCGCGATTCACAGAACCACAGCAGCCCGGATTTTTAATGAACGTGAAGTGTGATAGAATGAAACGCGGCGCGGGCTATTTGTCCGCGCCGCGTTGTTTTTAAGCCTCTTTATTGCGGATTGCAATTCCCGATGTGTTTCTTATAAAAAGGCGGCGAGGCAAACCCAATAACGGAGCTGCACAATGAACGAACGCTATTTGGCGCGCGGTGAAACAACGATGTGGTTCCACGTCGGGCGGGCGATCATGGCGTTGGGCGCGGCCGCCGGGTTCGCGATCTATTTTTGGTGCACATTCAAAGACAAGAACGTCATCGCTGGGCTCGTCGGTGTGCCTTGCTTTTTGATTTGTCTAATGCTCGAATTCTGGGCCGCGAAAAAGCGGTTTCAGCGGTTGTGGATTGAAGTTCGCGACGATGGATTTCTAATTCAGGATCGCAGCGGCGAGCGCGAGTTCCGCGATTCGCAGGTCACGGCGATGGCGTACACCACGAAGAATCTATTCGAGTCCGGCGTGCCGAGAGGGTCCTCACGCCTGTGCAAATTGTGGATCGGTGACAAGAAGACGCCGATCATTTTTGAGAACCAGTTCACGTTGACGCAGGTCGATCCGCTGGGCGCGTTCATCCAGCGCGTCGCCGATCTTCTGGGCACGGGATTCATTCAGGCGCTCGATCACAACCTCGTGCTCGAAGGCGATGGATTCAAGCTGAGCAACCGCGAGCTGACGTGCAGCAAAGGGCGGCGCGAGGAATCGATTTCGATTGCGGACATCAAGGCGATTGAAGACCGCGACGGGAAGATGCGCGTGTGGCGGCAGAACGAGGAATTGCATTGCGCGGAGTTTCCTGTCGACGGGCGCAACGTGTGGATTCTGCGCAACGTCTTGAACGCGATGATCGCCAAAAACGCCGCGTCGGGAAAGCCGCCGACGGGGCTGGGGCGTGTCTTGTTTCAGCGTGGCGCGAACAAGGGTTCGTTTATTGTCCTGGGCATTTTCGCGCTCGTGATGATCGCGATTGGCGTGGGCATTTATTTCGACAATTCGTCGAAGAACGATTTCGTCGCAGCCGTGATTTGCGCGGCCATCGGCTTGGGATTTGCGCTCTTGGGACTGTTCTTCGCATTCACCAAACTCCGCTGCCACGAACGCGGCGTGGTGAAGCGTGGCCTGTTCGGAACAAAGCAATTGATGTACGAGCATGTGAAGGCGTTCACGTGCAGCGCGACGCGCCAGTATTATCACGGCGCGTACATCGGGACGCATTTGAAGATCCGCTTCGATCCGATCTCGATAGCTGAATTTGGGAGTGCGATCAGTTTCGGGACGTCGGTGCAGAACGCCGACGACGAACTCGACCGGCTGCGTGATTTCATCTCAAAAGTCATCGCCGTGCGGATGCAGCGCGAGCTGGCTGCCGGGGTGAAAGTCGTTTGGACCAATAACATGTCGTTCCTGCCCGACGGCATTGAATATAAGCCCGGCGGAATCTTCGGGCGCAAAGATCCTGTCTTCATGCCATATTCGGATTATGGCGGGAGCAACTTCAGCGCCGGGGAATTCTGTCTGTTTGAAAAAGGGAACACGAATCCGGTAATGAAAGAGGCGACATCGATCGTGAACTTTTTCCCGGGATGGTTCTTGTTGCAGACAATCATGGCTCCCAAGTAGCGCGATTACGGCGTCTTTTGAAAATGCGTCAGGAAGTGGTCGTAGATAGCGGGGGGTAAATAGTCTTTGACGACGCGTTCCCAACCGCGCGGGCCGACGAGGCCTTTGACGAAGCTCGATGAGACTTCGCTGATTTCGCGCGGGGGTATCAGGAAGACGGTCACGACGCCGGGGTTCATGTCTTCGTTTATGTGGCGCATGCCGCGTTCGTATTCGTAATCGTTGGGATTGCGGATGCCGCGCAATACATATTCGGCTTCAACTGAATTCGCATAATCGACGAGGAACATGTTTTCGAAAAAATCGAGTTTCACGTTTTCAATTCCGGCGACGGACTGGCGCAGGAAATCAAGACGTTGATCGATCGAAAACGTGTACTTCTTGTCGGGATTAATACCGATGGCGACGACGAGTTCATCGAAGAGTTTCGCGCCTTCGCGGATCATGTGCATGTGCCCGTTCGTGACCGGGTCAAATGATCCGGCATAGACGGCGCGGCGGAGGCGTGGGGTCGTCGGCATGGTTTGGATTGTAACCGGTGCGAACCCCAAATGAAACAGCGAAGAGGAACGGCGAACGGCTTTTTTTGCCACGAATTTTCGTGAAAACGGCAACGGCTTTTAACATCGAATAACGCGAAGCGACGCGAATGATAAAGAAGGGCGGGTGCCACGGAGCAGTACCCTGCTCCGTGCCTTGCTCACTTGAAATTGCAGAATTACGGTTTTTTCGCGGCCAGTTGCTTCTCGACTTCATCAATCAACAGCAGCGCGTTTTCGACGGCTTTGGGGTAGTGCGAGATGATGTGCGAGTGGTCTTTGGCGATGAGGAATCGCGCGGCGATCTGGGACGCCAGGGTGGCTCGGTCGTCGATTGTTTTGGGTTCTGACATGATGATTGCTCCCGCTTTCGTGGACAAAAAAAGTGTGAAGAGGTTCCAAGACGCAAGCGTCTTCAAAGGAGTTTAAACGACTTTTTCGAATTGACAATCGCGCACTGAGTATGAAGGCAGAATAAATAGTGGATCAGGATTTCAACAAGCTGATCGGTACAAATCGAGACACGTGCGACAAAACAATGCTGGCACGGCAATTGAAACAGTGAATTTGTGGTAATAATTATGGTGCGTATCGCGCCACTTTTGCTTATAATGTGCCCGCGAAATTTATCGCCGGACCTTTAGGCAGGCGCAACACAGAAAGGACTCACAATGGCCGTCGCAGTCGAGCCGGATTATAAAGTCAAAGACATGGGCCTCGCCGATTGGGGTCGCAAGGAGATCGCCATCGCCGAGACTGAAATGCCCGGTCTGATGGCGTTGCGTGAAGAATACAAAGGTAAGAAGCCGTTGGCTGGCGCGCGTATCGCGGGCTGCTTGCACATGACCATTCAAACGGCTGTGTTGATCGAAACGTTGCAGGACCTTGGCGCGTCCGTGCGCTGGTCGAGCTGCAATATTTTCTCGACGCAGGACCACGCCGCCGCCGGAGTCGCCGCAGCAGGTTGCGCCGTCTTCGCTTGGAAAGGCATGAACGATACCGAATTTGATTGGTGCATCGAAAAGTCACTCTTCTGGCCAGACGGCAGCGCGCTGAACATCATCCTTGATGACGGCGGCGATTTGACGAACATGGTCCACGACAAGTATCCGCACTTGGCGAAGGACATCGTTGGATTGAGTGAAGAAACCACGACGGGCGTACACCGCTTGTATGATCGCGTCAAGAAGGGCACGTTAAAGATGCCCGCGATCAATGTCAACGATTCATGTACGAAGTCGAAGTTCGACAATTTGTACGGCTGCCGCGAATCGCTGCTCGACGGCATCAAGCGCGCGACGAGCGTGATGATCGCTGGGAAGATTGCGGTCGTGGCCGGTTACGGCGACGTGGGCAAGGGTTGCGCGCAGTCATTGCGCGGACAAGGTGCCCGTGTGCTCGTGACGGAAATCGATCCGATCAATGCGTTGCAGGCCTGCATGGAAGGCTACCAAGTTGTGACGATGGATGAAGCCGCCGCTCAGGGCGACATCTTCGTGACGACGACTGGTTGCTGCGACATCATCACTCGCGCTCACATGGACATGATGAAGGACAACGCCATCGTCTGTAACATCGGGCACTTCGACATCGAAATCGACATGAAGAGCCTGAACAATGACAAGACGTTGACGAAAGTCGAAGTTAAGCCGCAGGTCGATCAGTGGATTTGGCCGAATGGCAAGAAGTTGATTGTCCTCGCCGAAGGCCGCTTGGTGAATTTGGGCTGCGCGTCGGGACACCCGAGCTTCGTCATGAGCGCGAGCTTCACGAACCAGGTCATGGCGCAGATCGAATTGTGGCAGACTCGCGGACAGAACAAGTACGAACACAAGGTCTACATTCTGCCGAAGCACCTCGACGAAAAAGTCGCACACTTGCATCTCGGAAAGTTGGGTGCAAAGTTGACGACGCTGACCACCGCACAAGCCGAGTATTTGGGCGTGAGCAAAGCTGGGCCGTTCAAGCCGGAACACTACCGCTACTAAAAAAAAGTGGCACGGGCTTTTAGCCCGTGCATTTTGAAATCGTCATGAAAAAAAGGACGGGCTAAAAGCCCGTCCTTCTTTTTTAGTATCGCACAACTCTATAAGATCACCATCGTCTACGGCTTGATCGTTTCTTTGTACTTGAATCGTGTCGTATCCGTTTCGAGAACGACGGCCTCTTTGACGACTTCGCGTTCGGGACTCAGCGTGATCGTGCCGCAGACGCCGACGACGCCTTTGAGTGAATTGATCGCCTCCTTCATTGCCAAAGGCGTCAGTTCTTTCGCGCGGTTGACGGAGTCGGCCATGGCATACGCGGCGTCGTACGCCAGCGCGCCCATGGCGGTCGGTTCGAGCTTGAAGCGTTCTTTGAACTTCTTGACGAAGTCCTGAACTTTCGGATTCGGATCGCCTGGATCGAAATGGTTGGCGAGGAAATTGCCTTTGATCGATGGACCGCAGAGCGTGAACAGTTCCGGATTGTCCCAGCCATCGGCTCCCAAGAAGGGCGCTTGCAGTCCGCCTTCGCGCGCCTGCTTGATGATGAGGGCGACTTCATTGTGGTAACCAGGCACCCAGATGATGGCGGGATTCTTGGCCTTGATTTGTGTGACCAGCGTCTTGAAATCGGTCGCGCCTTTTTGATACGCGAGTTCGTCTAAAACAACGCCGCCGTCTTCGGTGAAGACCTTCTTAAAGCTCGCGCACAACCCTTCGGAATAGGGGTTGCCGTTGGCGGCGACGATCACTACGTTAGCGGCTTTCAGCGAGCGGCGGGCGAAGCGGGCCATGACCGCTCCTTGGAAATTGTCATCGAAACAGATGCGCGAAATGAACTCGCCTTTTTTAGTGATCGTGACGTTCGTAGATGCGTGGGTCATCAACGGGACTTTTTCTTCCATCGCGACGTCTGACGCGGCGATGGTGCGGGCCGATCCGACTGCTCCGATGACCGCGATGACGTTGTCCTGAGTGACGAGTTTCTTCATGGCGTTTTTGGACGCACCAGCTTCGCTTTTGTTATCTTCGAAGACCGCGCGCAATTTGATTTTTTGTTCGGGCTTCGCGTTGATTTCGTCGAATGCCATTTCGATGCCGCGCTTGCTGTCCGCGCCCCATTCGGCGGATTCGCCGGACATCTCAAGGTTTGCTCCGATGAGCGCTTCCTTTTTTGCGTCGCCGCCGCCACCACACCCCGCCACAATCAGTAGCGCCAGTGCCAGCGCGGGAATTGCACACAAGACCTGTCGTTTCATCGGAACTCCTCCGGTTGATTCGGTTCGTGAATTGAAATTGAATCGTTCTGATAACTTGCCTGAAACAGTGTAGGTTCGCAAGGGATTTTTCGCGCATCATTAAATCCGCGTGAAGCGTTCGATTTATTGGCCGGGGTGCCTATAATCTGGAAACTTTCTTGGAGACGTTGACATGAATGCAGCTTCGCGACAGGATCGAAAACCGCGCCACACATTAATCATGGCCCTTGAAAAAGAAGGCATCATGAGCACGCATTTCAACAACCGTGAATTGAGTTGGTTGGAATTCAATGCGCGCGTGTTGGAGGAAGCTCGCGACCCGTCGGTTCCGCTTTTGGAGCGCATCAAATTCCTGAGCATCTTCAGTTCGAATCTCGACGAGTTTTTCATGATCCGTGTAGCGGGCGTGAAGCATCAGATTTCCGCTGGCGTTGAAAGCGCGGGGGCTGACGGATTGACGACGCACCAGGTCATGGAAAGTATCTCCAAACGTTGCCATGAACTGACCGCTCAGCAGCACAAATGTTTCACGGATGAGTTGGTTCCGGAACTCGACAAGCACGGAATCCGCATCAAATCGACGGCGTCTCTGGAGCCTGCGCAGCGCGACTTTTTGCGCAACTATTTTCGCAACACGCTCTACCCGCTGTTGACGCCGCTGGCGCTGGATCCGAGCCATCCGTTTCCGTATTTGTCGAACAAAATGCTGTGCCTCGTCGTCCAGCTCAAGCCGCTTCCGGACGGCAAAGCGTCGAGTATTCCGTACAGCAACACCGCGTTCATTCATGTTCCCAGCACGGTGGTGTCGCGGTTTATCAAACTGCCTTCGACGAACGGCTGCTACGATTTCATGCTGCTTGAAGAGGTGATCAGTTCGCACATTCACGAAATGTTTGTCGGCTACGAAGTGACGGGATGCAGCGCGATTCGCATCACCCGCGACAGTGACGTGCTGATTGACGAAGACAACGCGGCCGACTTGTTGAAGTCGATTGAAGAAGGCGTTCGTAGTCGCCGTAAAGGCGCGGCATTGCGCCTCCAATATCATGCGTCGCTTCCGGCGTCGGCACTCGAAGTGCTCATGGATGCGATGGACCTGGATGAAGACGATTTGTATCCGACGCAGGATTTCATCGCGTTCGCCGATCTGTTCCAGATGTATACGGCGGTCGATATGCCGGAGTTGAAGGACCCGACGGTCACGCCGCAACCGTGTACAGAATTCAAAGGCACCGACCACGTTTTCGCGGACATTCGCGAGAACGATATTCTGGTTCATCATCCATATGAAAGTTTTGATTCGGTCGTGAATTTCATGCGCCAAGCTGCTGACGATCCGAAAGTGCTGGCGATGAAAATGACGCTGTACCGCACCGGCACGAACAGCCCGATCGCGCAGATTCTGGAGCATGCGGCGCTGAACGGCAAACAGGTCGCGGTGCTGATGGAACTTAAAGCGCGCTTCGATGAAGAGGCGAATATTTTCTGGTCGCGCCGATTGACAGCGGCCGGGGCGCATGTCATCTACGGTCTCGTGGGTTTGAAGACGCATTGTAAAAGCGCTCTGGTCGTGCGGCGCGAAGGCAGCATCATCCGCCGGTACGTGCATCTCGGCACCGGAAATTACAATGACCGCACTGCGCGCTTGTATTGCGATTTCGGGTTGTTCACGTGCAACGAAAAGATTGGCGAAGACGTCACGAATCTCTTCAACATCATCACCGGTTACGCGCGCCCGCCGATGTTTAACCATGTTGAAATCGCGCCCAGCGGCATGCGCAACCGGCTGATTGCGCTGATCCACCGTGAAGTGGAATTGGCGAAAGCTGGGAAGTACGCGCACATGGTCATCAAGATCAACAACATTCAGGACCCGACGCTGATTGGCGAATTGTACCAAGCGTCGCGCGCCGGGGTGAAGATTGACTTGATCATCCGCGCAGTCTGTTGCATCAAGCCCGGGGTCCCGGGGCTGAGTGAAAACATTCGCGCGATCCGACTCGTAGACCGCTTCCTTGAACATGCTCGCGTGTTGTATTTCCACAACGATGGGAATTCGGAAATCTATCTGGCCAGTGCGGATTGGATGCAGCGCAATTTGGACAGCCGCATCGAGCTGCTCTTCCCGATTCTGGATAAGCGGCTGCACGCGGAATTGACGAACTTCCTGCAGCTTCAATTGACCGACAATGTCAAAGCGCGGTTGGTCCAGCCGGATGGAACGAACGTTCGCATTCCGGTGAATCCGGAGACGCCACGCGTCCGCGCTCAGGAAGCGCTGGCATTGGCGGCGGCGAATCTGGTGGCGAATAATGGGTCGTGGGGCAATTTGCAGATTGATCCGCCGCACGGGAATTAAGCGGCGGATCGCAGGGGAAACAAACGGGCTATAAGCCCGTTCTACGAATGAAAGTAGGACGGGCTTATAGCCCGTCTCTTTTTTCACGCGCCGGGTAGTGTCAATTCGAGGAACAAATCTTCGAGGCGTTGATGGCCCTCTGTGGAGTGGGTGGTTTGCATGTCGCGCAGTTCTTTGACGGTGCCGAGCGCGGCGAGTTTTCCCTTGTTCAAAATCCCAACACGATCAGCGATTTCTTCAGCGACGGAGAGCGTGTGCGTGGACATGAAGACGGCCATATTTTTTTCGCGCGCGAGGGCTTTCAATACGTCTTTCACGGTGCGGGCGCTGCGTGGGTCGAGGCCGACCATGGGTTCGTCGATGACGAGCAATCGCGGCTCGTGCATCAGTGCTGCGGCGATCACGGTGCGTTGCTTCATGCCGTGGCTGAATCCTTCGATTAAGTTGTCGAGGAAGTCGCCGAGTTCGAACGTTGCGGTCGCGGTGGTGATGCGGTCGGCGATGACGCTCTTATCCATGCCGTATAATTCGCCGGTCATTGCCAGGAATTCGCGCGCGGTCAGTTTGTCGTAGAGATGCGGCTCGTCGGGGACGTAGCTCATGATCGAACGCGCGCGCAAACCGTCGGTTTTGAGGTCAAATCCTGCGACTTTCGCGATCCCTGAATCCGCGCGCAGCAGACCGGAGAGGACTTTGATCGTCGTTGTTTTACCGGCACCGTTGGGTCCGAGAAACGCGAAGATTTCGCCTTCCTGAACGGTGAGCGATAAACAATCCACGGCGACTTTTGAACCGTACGTCTTCCGCATGTCTTTCAATTCGATCATCGGCTGGGGCATGTAAAGAGCTCTCATTAAGTCACGATGAACACGGAATGCCACACAGAAGGCGCATTCAACTTTATACGGCGAATTCTTCGAGCAACTGCGGCAAGCTTTTCGTGGGCATGTTGGCTTGCGGAACGAGCAGGCCGGAGCGGCGCAAGATACGGTCCAACACGTCCACAATAAACGGATCAAATTGTTGGCCGGCGCAACGCTGAATTTCTGCCAGCGCTTCTTCGGGCAACAGGGTTTCGGCGTAATTTTTTACGGTCACCATCGAATCAAACGCTTCGGCGACATGTAGGATTCGCGCACCCAATGGGATGGCGTCGCCACTGAGTTGCTCTGGGTAGCCACTGCCGTCGTAATGTTCGTGATGGTGCTTGATGTAGTCCACAGCCTGCTTGAGTTTCTCAATGGGTTCGAGAATCTGCGCGGCGAGAAGCGGGTGGCGTTCGACGACTTCGCGTTCAGCGGGATCGAGTGGCCCGGGTTTGCGCAGGATCGATTCCGGGATGCCCATCTTGCCGATGTCATGCAAAATTCCGGCGATGCTGACGCGCTTGATTTCGTCCTCGGGCAGGCCCATTTCGCGCGCGATGTTGGTGGCGAGCATCGAGACTTTTTCGGAGTGGAAACGCGTGTTTGGATCTTTGGCTTCGAGGACTTTCGCCATGACGGCGAGGATGTTGAGGAAGAGGGCTTCGTTGCGGTAGGTGGAGAGGCCCATTTGGTCGCGCAGAATTTTGCGCGTCAACAGGCACTCGACTTTGAGCAGGAACAATTCGGGATTCGAGTTCTGGACGAAAATGTCGTCGGCTCCGCCACTAAGGCGCAACTGCAAATCGCGCTGATCCGTGCTCTCGGCGAGTGACATCATTGCGCCGCTGTAAACGCTGCGGATCGTTTTGAAAAAATCGGCGTCGTTGAATTCCGGGAGGTGCATACTGACGATTAGGAGATCGATCGGTTCGCGCGTGGCGCGGGCATTGGTGAGAATGCGGAGTAATTCTTCGAAGGAGCGCGAAAGAATCGTCTTTTCGAAATTCTCATCGACCAGTTTTTTGGCCAGCGGCAAGCACTCGCCGAGCGGATCGACGATGAGAATGCGCTTGCTCTTGAGCGTCTGGCGGGTGGAGGACATTTTTCCCCTGAAGTCGATTCGTTTCTACTGTCACCGCGTTCTAGCAAATTGTGACGAATTTCGCCAGTTCAAACACTGATTATTTCCGGCAGACTCATCAGCAAAGATTTTTATTTAGGACAACAACAATGTCAACAAAGCGCGTTGAACATGGAGGCGATTTTCGGCTTGATCAATGACCACCGATTGCGGGCCGTCCATGACCGTGTCATCGACTTCATCGCCTCGGTGCGCAGGGAGACAATGCATGAAAACTCCTTTCGGAGCATGGGCCATCATCTGCGCGTTGACTTGGTAGGCCTGGAATGTTGCGCGGCGTTTATGGGCTTCGTTCTCCTGACCCATGGAGGTCCATGTGTCCGTGTAGACCACGTCGGCATCCTTGATGGCTTCAACCGGATCTGAGACGAGTGAAATGCCGGTGGACTTGACGAACGCCGGAGTAAACGTGTAACCGTGCGGGCTGGAGACGACGAGCTGCGCGCCGACTTTCGGAAGCGCGTGGGCCAGCGAGCGGCAGACGTTGTTGCTGTCACCGATGAACGCGACTTTGAGGCCGTTCAGCCGCCCGCGTTTTTCGCGGATCGTGAGGAGATCACCGAGCGCTTGGCACGGATGCTGCTTGTCGCTCAAGCCGTTGATGACAGGCTTGGTCGCGTGGCGCGCCATCTCGACGACGGTTTCGTCTTTGAACGTGCGCAGCACGAACGCGGCGAGGTAGCGTGACGAGACTTTGGCGAGATCGACGATGGCTTCGCGCTCTCCGATGCGGCCGCAGTCGGGGCCCATGTAAATGCAGTTGCCACCGAGTTGGCAGACGGCTGTTTCGAAACTGAGGCGCGTGCGCAGCGACGCTTTTTCAAAGAACAAGCCGACGGTTTTACCTTGCAGAATTTGGTTGTTACGGTACGTGGACGGGTCCGCTTTTTGTTTCGTGGCCAAATCGAGAATGGTGACAATCTCGGCTGCCGACACCGTGTCCAACGTGAGTAAGTCCCGCATTTTTTGAACGCTCATAAGTATGTTCCAATGACAAAGTGTACTGTCCCAGCATCCAGCAATCCGTTTAGAGCTGTCCGTCCAAAACTTTCGAAATGATGGCCATGCCTTCGTCTAATTCTGCGCTGGTCACGTTCATCGCCGGGAGCAATCGCAGCGTCGTGTCGTGCGTGACGTTGGTGAGCAAGCCTGCTTCCTGACATTTCGTGTAGACGGCTTTTGCGTCGACTTTCAAATCGATCCCGAGCATCAAACCGATGCGGCGGCTTTCGGCAATTTTCACTCCGTGGCGTTCATGTAAATGAGTGACCAACACGGCGAGATGCTTGGCCATCGCGCGGACGTGTTCAAGCAGGTTGTCGGCTTCGATGGTTTCAATGACGGCCAATCCTGCCGCGCAGGCAAGTGGGTTGCCGCCGAACGTGGAACCGTGAGTGCCGGGAACCATTTCTTTCGCGACGGAACTTTTAGCGAGCATCGCGCCAATCGGGAAGCCGCCGCCGAGCGCTTTGGCGAGCCAGATGATGTCAGGCGCGGGCGCTTCGAGCGTTTGGTACGCGAACCAATCGCCCGTCCGGCCCATGCCGCATTGGACTTCGTCATACATCAACAACGCGCCGGATTTGTCGCAGATTTTGCGCGCGGCGGTCAGGTATTCTGTCGTCGCCGGGAAGATGCCGCCTTCGCCTTGAACGGGTTCGACCATGAAGCCGACGACGTCATCGTCGATGGCTTGTTCGAGCGCTTCGATGTCGTTGAGCGGGACGTAGCTGAATCCCGGTAATAGCGGGCCGCAGCCCTTTTGGAGCTTCGTCTGTCCGGTCGCGGAGAGGCCGCCGTACGAGCGTCCGTGGAAGCCGTTCAAGGCGCTGACGATCTTCCATTTGCCGCCATTGCGCTTGCCCCAAAGACGCGCGAGTTTGATCGAGGCTTCGCTGGCTTCGGTGCCTGAATTACAGAAGAATGCGCGCGGCGCTTCGATGCCGGTCAGTTTCTCGACGAGCGCTTTGGCGAGCAGCGCTTGATTCTCCCAGAGGTAATTATTGTGGGAGTGCATCAGCATGGCCGCTTGTTTCTGCACGGCGGCGACCACGCGTGCGGGGCTGTGGCCGAGTCCGTTGACGCCGAGTCCCGGCAGTAGATCCAGATAACGCTTGCCGTTCGCGTCCCAGACGCGCGAGCCTTCACCGCGCACCAGCGCGATGGGCGCGCGGCCGTAGTTTTGGAAGACGTATTGGCTGTACAGCGCTTGGACTTCCGCATTCGTGGACATCGCTTGCTCCCTCACACACAGTTCGTAGGACGGGCTTACAGCCCGTCCAGTTTATTGGTCTCTTTCACATATACAGCAGGTGATGAAATCCAACGCTTACCCCTCACCCCGCGAGCCGAACAACTGGCTCGTCGGCCCTCTCCCTCAAGGGGAGAGGGGAAAAACAACCTACATTCTGATCTCGGTGCCGATGCCTTCGGGCGTGAAGATTTCGAGCAGCAGCGAGTGTTGTTGCAAACCTGAGATTACGTGCGTTTTCTTGACGCCATTTTTGAGTGCTTCCATGCACGCTTCGATCTTTGGAATCATCCCGCCGACGATCACGTTCGACTTGATGAGTTCGTCGCAATCGGCGAGCGTCGCGCTGGAAATCAGCGTCTCAGGTTTGTTCTTGTCGCGCAAAATTCCTGGGACGTTTGAGAGATACACGAGCTTCTCGGCTTTCAATTCGGCGGCAATTTTCCACGCGACGGAATCGGCGTTGACGTTGAACAAATGGCCATCGGAACCGCGTGCGATGGGTGCGACGACGGGGATGATACCGCCGACCAACATGCGGTGTGCGAGTTCGGTGTCGGACGAATCGATTTCGCCGACGTAGCCCAAATCCATCTCAGGATCTTCGGCGAAGATTTTCTTGTGGCAGCGCAGATAGCCCGAGCCGCGACCGTTTAAGGGGATCGCTTTGCCCCCTTCTTTTTCAATCAAGCGGACGACGTTCGCGCTGATTTCGTCGATCAGAACTTTCTGCGCGATGTCGAGCGTGGCATCGTCGGTGACGCGGCGGCCTTTGACGAACGTGGGCTGCATGCCGCGTCGTTCCATTTCTTCGGTGATGCGCGGACCGCCGCCGTGGACGAGAATCGGCCAGATGCCGACCTGTTCCAGGAAGACGACATCGCGAACGACGGAGGGCAGAATGCTCTCGTCGGTCATGGTGCTGCCGCCGATTTTGATAACGACAAATTTACGGTCGTATGCCTTCAAGTAGGGGAGGGCATCGAGAAATATTTTGGCTTTGTCGAGCGCGTTTTTCATGTCTGACTCCTGTGTACCGCCGGTTTGTCGCCGGCATGTTTTTCAAATGGCCGGCGGAACGCCGGCGGTACAGAATTCCTTTACGTGTGGTATTCCGCGTTGATCGTGATGTACTCGTGCGTGTAATCGCAGGTGTAATACTTTGCTCGGCCCGGGCCATCGCCGACGAGCAGAACGAGACTCGTTTCACGGGGTTTCAACGCAGCGGATGCAGCGGCTTTGTCGAACGGAGTCGGCTCGCCGTCGCGGAACAATTCGATTCCGTTGACGGTCAGCGATGCGACGTTCGGATCGAACTTCACTCCGGCCCGGCCTGACGCCGCGACGATGCGGCCCCAGTTCGGATCGTTGCCCGCGATGGCGGTTTTGACCAGTGGCGATTCGGCGATGGTCTTGGCAATCTTCTTGGCGTCTGAATCTTTTTTCGTGCCGCCAACGTAGACGGTAATTGTGTGCGTCGCGCCTTCACCGTCGGCCGCAATTTGCAGTGCGAGGCTGTCGCAGACGGCGTGAAGTGCAGTACGGAAAGCGGTGTACGCCGCGCCGCTGGCTTTCGAAATCTTTTTGTTCTTCGCATGGCCTGACGCCAGGACCACGATGCTGTCGTTGGTGGATGTGTCGCCGTCAACGGTCACGCAATTAAAGGTTTCGTCCACAATACCACTGACGCATTCCTGGAGGACGGCCGGAGAAATGACCGCGTCGGTCGCGACGAATCCGAGCATCGTGGCCATGTTCGGCGCGATCATGCCGGAGCCTTTGCAGGCACCAGAGATGGAGACGGTCACGCCATCAATCGTGCAGCGCGCGGCGGCTGTTTTGGGGACGAGATCTGTTGTTAAAATGCCGCGCGCGAAGTCGCCGGTGCAGGCGGTCTTCGCGATGCAGTCGGCTGTCGCGGCGATGCCTGCAGTGACTTTATCCATCGGCATTTTGCGACCGATGATGCCGGTTGAAAAGACGAGCACTTCTTCGGGTTTGCAGGCGATGCCGGCTGCGGTGAGGTTGGCCATCGTTTGAGCGTCGGCGATACCTTGTTCACCGGTGCAGGCGTTTGCGTTACCCGAATTGATGACGAGTGCGCGGGCGTAGCCTTTGCACTTCTTCAGATGCTTGCGGCAGAGCGTCACAGGTGCGGCGCAGACGAGATTTTTGGTGAACGCGCCAGCGGTGGCGGCGAGTGTGTCGCAGACGACCAGCGACATATCCGGCGGCTTGTTCGCGGCGGATTTAATGCCGCAATGCAGCGTCGCGGTGCGGAAGCCTGGGACGTCATGAATCAGTCCGGTCCACGGTTGGAACTGCCCTTCGGCGGGTGATGTTTGTGTCGCCGACTTCTTCGCAACTTTCTTCGCGGCCATAATGTCCTCGCTGGAAAACACGCTCACATGTGTTAAGCAAAACGCCTATTCAAACCCGGCGAAGTGTGAATGCAATGATCTTCGCCAAAACTAAAAAATAAAACCACCGGGACCGGAAGACCGAACCCTGAGACCATCCCAGTACAATCGTGATGAGGGAAGAGCGTTAAACTTTACAACGTTGCCCGCTGGTTTCAAGAATTATCCGTTTGGATTTGGCGGTCAGAGTGCCAGCCTCCTTTATTACGCGGGCATGATGCCGAGTTCTTTCAGATTGGCGACGCTGTGGGCGAGTTCGTCAATTTCGTACAGCGCAACAGCTCTCGCATCGCGCTCCAATTCCCAAGGTGTGCGCCACTCGGCGTCGTCGGGCTCAGCCTCGGCACGCGCGAATTTGATACACGCTGCGAAGTCGCTGGTTTTGCGTGCGGGGTAGTGCTCCCACCACGATTCGTTGAGCAGGCTGATGTGGCGCTCGCTGAGTGCGCCGGGCTCGATCGACGCGGGGAGCGGCCCGAAGGGTTCGAGCACTTTCGCTATTTTTTGGAACGGGACAACGCCTTCGCCAATTGGACAGCGGGCGAGTCGGTAGCCATCAGCAGTCCAATACACGCGGTAATCTTTGAGATGCAAATGCCTGACGAGCGGCGCGACAGTTCGCGCAAAATGCACGGGCTCTTCGCCGACGGAAAGCGGGTTGCCGGTATCGAAACAAATGCCGACATTCGGGCCGGCCTCGCCGCAGATTTCGACGAGTTCGGCGCTGGTTAAATCCTGATGATCTTCAATCGTGACATCGATGCCGAGATCTGCGGCTTTATGCGCGAAGGTTTTTAATTGTGCGCGCGCGTCGGCGATTAATCGTGGCCACTCTGCGCCGAGTTTTGAGCGGTCACCGCAAAGAATACCGGTCATGTGCAGGCGGATAATCGGGAAGCCGAATCGTTCGGCGACGGCGAGTGAGCCGTTTAAATCGGGCCACGAAATTCCGTGCATGAGGATTGCGTATTTACCCTTTTCATGCAGGCGTGCGCACACCCGATTGACCTCCGCGTCGCTCACGTCTTTTAAAAGTGCGACGGGGATTTCGACGCCTGCGGCTCCGACGGATTCGGCGAGATCAAGGAAGCCATTCAGGCCTAGCGGGCGTGGATTGGCGCGGGGCGAATCTGCGCCGAACAGGCCGACAGAAAAGGCGATACCATAGGGGTTCAAACCGACGAGAAACATAGAGAAGTATCCTGGAAATGCATAAGTGGTCAGTTCGGTTTCTTGGCTTCGTCGGCAACGGAGTCGACGAATGCGGCTTGCTTTTTCGTGATGGTTTCACGCATGGATTCCAGCGTCGAACGCTTTGTGTCGTCTGGAGCCAGTGTCGCGAGCGCGGACGTGCAGACGTTTTGCGCGTCATCAAAGCGCTCCGCTTTCATGAGGTCTGACACCTTTTTCAACACGCGTTCAAAGGCCACTTCCGCTCGGCCAACGCGCAGCAATTTTTCAGCGTCTGAGAAGCGCGGATGATTGCTGTTTCCGTCCATTTCCAGAGCAGCTTCCAGCGCGGCAACGTCATCGGCCCAATTGCGAGCGTCCGCTTTTTCTGCGCTAAGTTTGGCCAGGAGTGCGTCCAACTTTTTATGATTTTCAATTGCGCGTAGGACCGTAATCCCGGCACGAGCCTGCTTCATATATTGAAAGACTTCATCGAAGCGCCCGGACTCCGGCCACGCTGCACGGGCTGCGTCGAATCCAGCGAGCGCGTCATCAAAGCGCTTCTCGGCGAGTGCGCGTTTGGCGGTGTCGAGTTTGCGTTCGAAGTCGAGTGATTTCGCCACGTCGCTTGTCGCGATAGTTAATAAATTCCTGGCCGCAGCCAAACCCGTATGGTTGGCGTTGAGCGGGTTTAGTACGGGGCCTTCGAGCAGCGTTTTCGTGCGCGTCGGTGATCCTTTTATTTTGGGATCCGTGATCTGTTCCATCGCTGACGTCAGTGCCCGATGTGCCACGTCGGATGCGCTGGGCGGGAACAAATCGTCTGCGTTCGACTGTTTATTTTTCAACGGATCAAACGGGGCGAGTACATCGTAGCCATAGGTAAGGGGATCGGTTTCGCCGCTCTTGCGCGTTCCGTTTTTTGACGTGAGCACCCACTTCGCCGCGAAGAAACCGGTTATGCAGACAGCGAGAAGCGCGGCAGCAGCGCACCATTTCACGGTAGCCGAAAACGGGTGGCGGCTAGGTGCTTTTGTTTGATAGGAATCGAGGCCGGTCGAGGCATCGGCATTCATGTCGCGCAGCGGCGGAATCCCGGCGAATTCGTCGGGCATTGTTACGATGGTAGCGGCAATGCTGTCGCTGGTTCGGTCATCAGCTTCGGCCAGCGCGTGGACCATTTCGACGCACGACCGGTAGCGTTTTCGGCGGTCCGCACTGAACGCGATTTTCAATGCGTTCCATTGCGCGGACGACAACGCGCGGGGACGCGCGGGATTGGCTTCGCGCGCTTTTGCCATGACTTCAGGTTCGCTGCCCGCATCGAACGGACGGTGTCCGGCAACCATTTCGTAGATCATGATTGCGAGCGCCCATTGATCAACGCCGCGTGTCAGCGTCCGGCCTTCCCATTGCTCGGGTGCCATGTAAACCGGCGTTCCGGCGAGCTTGTTCAGCATATTCAGCGAGACGCTGTGCAGCGACGCTTGGATTTGCGCGGCGAGTCCGAAATCGACGAGCTTGACGAAGGGCACACCCGGTCGGTACTCGCGGTCCGATTCGACCATCACGTTCGCCGGTTTCAAATCGCGGTGCAAAATGCCGTAGCGCTGCGGCTTTTCTACGGACGCTTCGCCGACCGGGACACTGTGCGCGTAGTCGAGTGCCATCGCGATTTGTTCAGCGATTCCCAGGACGATGCCGATCGGAATCGGTGTGTTGCGGGAGCGACGATCCGCCAGCCAGTAGGACAAATCGGAGCCACGAACAAGCTCCATGATCAGGTAATACTGACCGTTGCCGGGATCGCGTTCGAGCGCTTGAAGCGCGGCGATGTGCGGATGGTTCAGTCGGTTGACGAGTTCATAATTGACGCGGATCGCGCGCATATGATTGTCGTTGGTTGCGTAGTGCGGGGGGACGCATTTGATCGCGGAATCCGTGCCCGTCTTTTCGTCGCGCACGTGCAATACGTGACCCATCGCGCCGACGCCCAGAACACGCCGCACGATGAAACGGCTGAGAATTCGCTGGCCGATTTCAACGCCGACGGCTTCCGCTTCGCTGCGCATGAAGGAGTCAGGAGTCGTTTCCGGTTTGGGACCGCTCATGCTGTGAAATTCCATCGTGGATCGGGCGATATGCCCGTACTACAGGATCGTCTTTAGTTACCACATGACTTGAAAACTGAGCGCCAGACTGTCGCTTTTTGTGTGGTGGAACGGCTGACCGTTCGGACCGTCGGGCGTCTGGACGGCGTTGTAATTCAGCTGAATCTTCGCGGTGTCGCCCTTCACGTAATAGTTGATTCCCGCCGTATAAACCTTCGAACTGTAGACGCTGGTGAAATGCGGGTCGGGCTTCGCAACGTACACGTTCGGAGCGCTTTCAAAACGGAATGCGATTTCGAAGTTGCTCCAGATTGATTCTTTGCAATCGCCTAGTAATGGGCTTTCGGCAAATTTGTATCCGATCGCGCCCCAATAGCCGAACGTCGAAAACGGTTCCGGGTTGCCGCCGAATCCGGAGCGGTTGCCCAATTGAAAATCGCCACTGAACAAATCGACCACGCTGCCTGGCGCGTTGCGATCATGCAGCCACGTCGCTTCGCCTTTGACCCACAGCCCCTTTAAACATCCGGGAGCACTATATTTCATCCAGCCGTCGTGTCCCAGCGAGGAGGTGTTGGCGCCGACGAAATTGTTGTTGTTGCCGAGACTGCCCATACCGGAGTTGCCGTGATGGCCGGCGCGGAATGAATAGCCCATTTCGAGGTTTCCATAGCACTCGTCCCAAAGCGGGCGGAGCAGCAGCGTCCCGATAAAATCTTTATTGTTGTTGTCGTCGCTGCGGTTGTAACTCGATCCAGCGGTGCCGAGCAGATTGCCTGTTCCGTTGTGGATGCCGAGCCAATATTGAACGCGCCCGGAATCGCCTGCGCCTTGGTAGGCGCTACCGTTTCCATTGCACCACCATGATCCGTGAAGTACCGCGCCCATGTCGCGCGAGACGGAGTTGCTGATATACGCGCGTTCGACAAAATCCAGCGACCCGCTGTTCGCAAAATTGTCTTCGTTGAACGTGTTCAACATCTGGCCGACGGTGATGTCGTGATGCGGGAGGATGCTGTGAAAATTAATGAGCGCGTCTTGCAGCAATGTTGGGGCGGAGGTGCGCAGCCCCAATTGAAGGGCTTGAATGGGGAAGAGTGTTGCGCCGACGGTTTGACCGTTGGTGCCGACGCCTTGCGATCCAGGATATTGCGGCGCGGTGTAGGCCAGCGACTTCCGCGCGACAGCGCCTTGCGGATAGCTCGCGGCTTCAGCAGCAGGATCGATCATCACGAACGCGCTGACGTGTTCGTGGACATCAATAGAGAAACGTAACTCCGTGCGGCGGATTCGGAAACTGTCATTGTCGCCGGCCGTGTTACTGTCGTCGATAAAGAATGGCTTGTCGAACAGGCCGCGCCGGTCGTGCTGAAAATTCGTGTACCAGACTTGCACCAATCCGCCGATTTGAAGTTTGCCTTTGGCGGTCGTGACGTTCAGGTTCGGTCCGAATTTGCCGTCGAGGGCTGTGTCTGCGGCGCTCTTTTGCGGACCTTTGGAGGTGTCTTCGAGAATCTTGAGTTTGTCGCTCAACGCGTTGACTTGAGCCTTCAATTGCTCGACTTCTGGATTGGGCACGGCGGCGACCAGCAGCGGCGTACGCGCACTCAGCGCCATGGCCAGCACCACCAGACTCCATGCCGTTCTCACTTGCATCGCGACGCTCCCATTACGTGACCGACTTTACGCACGGTTACAGCTATAGATTTTCACACGTTGCGCCCAATGCTAAGAAGCCAGAATCGCTAAAGCAAGTTTATTTTAAAATCGCTCAGACATCCAAAAGCACCGTCAAAAAATGTGCGGCATGAATCGCGTGGCGCTCTATGATCAAGGCATGAATCCGGCTCAAACATTCCCCCACGCGCTGTATGTCCATCTGCCCTTTTGCGCAGCGCTTTGCACGTACTGCGACTTTGCGTCGGAAGTCTACGCGTCGGCTCGGGCGCAGCGCTATCTCGACGCGCTTGAAAAGGAAATGAGCGTTCGCGTCAAAGCGGTGGGTCACTCCGCGCCGGATGCGTTTGCTCCGCGCACTATTTTTTTGGGCGGAGGCACTCCCAGCGCGTTGAATTTGCCGGAGCTGCAACGCTTCTTTTCCATTCTGAAACAACACGTCGATGTGTCGCGCGTCGAGGAATTCACCATTGAGGCGAATCCGGGATCGACCGAGCCTGCGAAGCTGGAATTCCTGCTGGCTCAAGGCGTGAACCGGATCAGCTTTGGCGTTCAATCGTTTCAACCGCATTTGCTGAAATTGCTGGGACGCGTTCACGGCGCGTCACAAGGGCGTGAAGCCGTTCGCATGGCTCGCGCGGCTGGATTTAAAAACGTGTCGATTGATCTGATGCACGGATTGCCGACGCAATCGCAGGACGATTTGCGCCGGGATTTGGACGAAGCGCTCGCGCTGGGAACGGACCATCTTTCGGCCTACGGACTCATCTACGAAGACGGGACACCGTTGACGAACGCCGTCGAACGTGGCACGGTTGTGGCGCTCGCTGAGACCGAGGAAAACACTCATTATGTGACCGTGATGGAGACGCTGGAGCGCGGCGGATTGCCGCAATATGAGATCAGTAATTATGCGCGGCCGGGGCGGGAGGCGCAGCACAATTTGGTGTATTGGCGCAACGAAGCGTATCTGGGCGTCGGCGTGTCGGCGGCGAGTTTTGTGGGCTTTGAACGGACGGTGAATTTCATCGCGATGGACTCGTATATGAAGGCGGCTGAAGCGTCGGGCGATGCGATTGATTCGCGCGAAACATTGGACGCTTCCGCGCGAGCGAGGGAGTCGCTGATCCTTGAATTGCGTCTCGCACGTGGAATCGATCCGAACGAATTTTGTGCGCGCTGGGGTGTTAATCCGTTAGTTGGTTCTGTCGCTTTCGAGACGTTTTTGCGCGAGGGAATAATGGAGCGAATGCCGGACGGACGCGTACGTATTTCACGCGCCGGGATGCCGGTCGCGGATGGTGTGCTGGCGGAGTTTGTTTAATGGCGAGAAAGCGCGCAACAAAAAAAGACGGCGACGACGAGGCAGTAGATATTTTCACGGTCACTGAATCGGTTGCGTCTGTACATGCACCCGTCGAAAGTAAGTCTCCTGCGCTCGAAGGCCCGGACCCCTTTCGGTTGACGCCGGATCAAAAAGCCGCGTTGGATTTGACGCGCAATCGGGTGATCTCGGCCAGCGCCGGTACGGGAAAAACGCACACGTTGACGGCGCTGTATTTAGGATTGCTGGAAGGTCGGCTTGCTCCGGGCGGAAAGTTGTTAGACGAAAACGAGTGGCTTGCACAGGCTCGTGCCGGGACGCTCACTCCGATGCGCCCGGGCGAAATCGTAGCCGTGACGTTCACTGAAAAAGCAGCGGCGGAGTTATTGGAACGTACACGCGCTGCATTGGAACGCGAATTGTCGCGCGACTTGCCGGAAGCGTTGAAAGCTCATTTGAGCGTGTGCCGTCGCGACTTGTTCGGAGCGCCCGTATCAACGATCCACGCTTTCTGTGCGCGGCTGTTGCGCGAGGCGGGAGCGGATGGACCGGTGCCGGCCGCGTTCGAGGTCCTAGAAGCAGACGAGGCGCTGGAGTTGTTCAACGACGCGTTGTCATCGACGGCAGCCGAGATGCTGGATTCCGGGCAGTTTCGAAATCTTGAAAAGTTGGCGCACGAAGCGGGCGTGTTCACGCATCGTTCGGGGCTGCTTGAAATGGGGCGGAGTCTGGCCGACGCGCTGCGAACACGCGGCTTGCCGAGTTCGGTATTACGCTCGCAAAACTGCACGACGCTTGAGCAGATTCATACGTGGCTCAGAGTGTTTTACGACGCGATTGCTCAGGTTCCGGACAAAGGGCGCTCGAAGCCGAAGCCTGAATTACGGGCAGCGTGTGCGGAGCGTGTGTTGCCTGATTCGCTCGATACGGCGCGACTACTGGCGCTGAAAATCAGTCCGCTGATCACGGGAAAATGGTTCGAAGACTCGGAGATCGATAACCCGTTTGCTCGAATTTTGAGCGCGTGTCATGTGCCGTTCACTGAAGCGCTCGCGGAATTTGTGGAGCGCGCGCAAACGCGTTACGTTGAGTTGAAACGCAAAGCAGGTGGTGTTGATTTCGACGATTTGATGCTCGCGTGCAAACGTTTGTTGGAGGACGAAAAAGGCCGGTCGACAGCTCCGCAGCGCGGCTACCGGTTTGTCTTGATCGACGAATATCAGGACACGAACCCGCTCCAGCGCGACATCTTGATGAGCATCGCATTTCCCGATGGGCAGACGTCGGGCGCGGCGCGGCTGGGCGTGGTCGGCGACATTAAGCAATCGATTTACGGATTTCGCGGGGCGGATGTGACGTTAATGGAGGATATGTGCCGGGCCTACGAACCGTCGCCGCTGCGCGAGAATTTTCGGAGCCGGAAGAACGTCATCGATTACTTCAACGGTTTGTTCGGACACATCTGGCCAGCGTCGGGCGGGCGCTTTACGTATGACGATTTGCATCGGCTCGACGCGGCAGGCGATGCGCTCCGGCATGCGTGGGACGGCCCGGCTGGCGAGGTCATTACGTGGACGAAAGAGGAGACTGGAAACGCGGCGCGGCACCGGCAGAATCAGGCGTTCGCGATCGCGCGGCGCATCCGGACATTGGTCGCACCTGTTGAAATAACCGAGTTGATTCAGCCTGTCATTTGGGACAAGAACGCGAAGGCTGCGCGCACGACTGTGCGTTACGGAGACATCGCGATTTTGGCGCGGAGTTTGAAGCATCTGCGCGTGCCGTTGCAGATCGCGCTGTCGTTCATGCGCGTGCCGTTTCGGATGTTGAAAGGCGTCAGTTTTTTCACGCGTCCGGAGATCATCGACGTCACGAATTTGTGGGCGGTGGCGTGTGACAGCAACGATTCGTTCTCCATCGCCGGGCTGCTGCGCTCGCCGTTTGTTGGGATGAGCGACGCAGGATTTTGGATCGTGTCGGGCGATGAAAGTTCGTCAGAAGCGACGGTAACGCGTGATTTAAAGTTGCCGCTGTCGGAGAAGATTCTGAAAGCGGTTGGCGATACAGACTTGGTTGTGCGCTTGAGTGTGGAGGATGCTGCTGCGTTAGTGCGCGCGTCCACTTTATTGAAGACGATGACCGCGTGGCGCGGACGGCGGACGGCGGTTGAGATTTTGGATTGGGCGTTGACCGAAACGGGATTCTTGAGCGTTCAAGCGATGCAGCCGCATGGCGAAGTGGCTGTCGCGGCGGTGCGTAAAGCGATTGAATTGGCGCGACGTTTTGAAACGCGAGGCAATACGCATCTCGCTGATTTTGTGCGCTGGTTGCGCGAACGCGCGGATGCGGAATGGGACGATCCAGGCGGTTCGGGCGGCCAGGATTTCTCGGCGGATTTGCCGACTGAAGAAGACGCTGTGCAGATCGGAACGATTCATTCGGCGAAGGGGCTCGAATTTCCCATCGTGTTTTTTGCCGACGCAGGCGCGGCCAGTCCACCAAATAACGCGTGGGCCTTATTTTCGCCCGAGCATGGGCTCGGGTTGAGGCTGGGAGCCGAGTTCGACGGCTTGAATTCGTCGGCAGATTCCTTGCACAAGGCCAACGTTGAGAAAACCAAATCGGACGAGAACGCAGAGCGTCTGCGCCTCCTTTATGTTGCGCTGACCCGGGCGCGTGATTACCTCATCGTGGTCGGCGAGGCTGGGCACGGCGAGACGAATTGGCGGAAATTGATCGACGCATATCGCGCGGTGAATGCCGCTGCATTAGCCGAAGTCCCGGCGAAACATTCGGAACTCAAAGCGGCTTCAGCGGGTGCTGTGTCGGGATTGTTGGACTTCGAAAAAGGCGTAGCGTCCGTGCGCATGGACCTCGTCCGGGGTGATGGTGTTTCGGTGCCAGCCCCAACTGTTACGCCTGTTGATATCGTCCCGGCGCGTGAGATTCGCGTCAGTGTTTCTCGGTTGTCGCTATGGTTGTGGTGTCCGCGTCGCGCTGCGTTTTCTGCGTGGGAGTCGGAGCCGGGTGCGACTCCGATTTCGCCCGCGCAACCGGAAGTGCCGACGCTGGATGGTGAAGACGCGTTGAGTGGCGAGGCACTGCAAGCGCGCGAATCGGAAGTCGAAAGCAGCGTGGATGCACGCGTATTTGGTACCGCAGTTCACGCGGCCTTGGATACGATTTTCGGCTCGGACGATCCGATTTCCGAGAACACATTGAACGTCGCGACGGAGCGTTTTACGCGTGAGTTGCTGCGCGAAAATGCGCCGGACGATCCGGAGTGGAAAACGAATCGCGATCTGGTGCTCGCTCTCGTGCGCTCGGACTGGGGCAAGCGAATGGTGGCTCTGCCCGTCGAGGATCGGCACGTCGAAACGCCGTTCCGGTGGCGGTTGAGTACAGCGTCGGATGTGTCGCATGTGACGCTGATCGGGCAGTTGGATTTGATCGTCAAAACCGGTGCGCACACGTGGCAGGTCGTGGATTACAAATTGGCGTCAACGCACGGGAAATCAGCGGAGTCGGAATCAATCACGCGCTACGCGTGGCAAGCGGGTTTGTATGCGCGAGTGGCGGCGGAGATTTTGCAGACGCCTTGTCAGAACGTGGAAGCGACGCTGGCTTTTTTGCGCGATGAGTCGGTTGAACCTCGCAGTATCGAAGCGCTGGGACACGGTCGCATTTCAGACGTCACGCTCACGAACGTCGTGAATCAATATGCGTGTGTTTCGAACGAAACAGAACCACTGAAGCTTCCGGCGCAAGTGTGGAACCCTGCCGAGAACATTCCGAAAGCGCGCACGAAAACGTTATGCGAATCGCAGCATTGCCCATATGTGGGGCGATGTTATTCGCATTCGTAGGGCGGTTACGATGGGCCGTCACGCAATCTAAAAAAAAAGTGCGTCAACGAGGCGTTGGGAAGAACACAACTCAATTAATAGCAAAAAAATTAAAAAAGGCGTAAAGGAACTGACTCATGGGTCGTCTAACATATGTAAGGCAGGACAAAGACCGAAAAGAAGATGGATTGAAAACTGAATAAAAACGAGTTTGCCGCTCCCGGATGTTACTTTTAGGACGATATCCCTGGAACCCCCTCCTCCACTGTTCGTCTTGAGGGTAACAACCGGGTCGGCATCAAGAAAAGATTGAAATAATAAAAAATTAAGTTGACGAGTAAACCAAGCGACCTGTTTAGACACAAAGATGTAGAAACGATTTCAAAACGCGGGAGATTGAAACGACAATCGAGGTTGACCAACCTGAAGTACAAAGCATCACATCAATACCAACCCTCGAATGGTGTTCCTCAAATCTGCAGTACCCAACAATCTCGGTTACCGGTTCCTTCTCCCGCGTTTAAGTTTCAAAAAAAGACCGGCCTCGAAAAGAGGCCGGTTTTTTTGTGTTAGAATTGGCCGCTTACATGCGCGGCTCTTGCGTCAGATGTCGAAATTATTTTTGTTCTTCGGCTTTTTTGCGCGTATCCGCAGCCGGTTCGCCCGGAGGTGAGCCGGCTTCGACGCGGCGCGGCTGATAGGCGTAGGGATACAATTCCTTCAACTGGTTGTCCATGAATTTGCGGACTTTTTCGAATTCCGCAGCGGATTCCGCGCGAATCGCCTGCATATTTTCGGCGACCATTTGCTTTGTCGCTTTGAGTTCCTTGTCATTGTCTTGACGAGCCGTGTCGGCCAAACCGGTCGCGGCGTCGCGGGACATTTTTACGTCACTGCCGATTTGTTCCAGCAAGCGCTTTTGGGTCGCGGCGATGCTCGCTTCTATTTTGTCCACGCGCTCGTCCAAACTGCGCTGCAAGCTCGTCTTGAGTTCTTTGATGCTTGCTTCTGCGTCGTCGTTTTTCTTTTTGGTGGAGTCGATCTGGACGCGCAATTCGTTGATCAGTCGGTTGGATTCCTGCGCGGCCATGCGGGCTTCGAGGTCTTCGCAACCGCTGAACACAATCACGCACGCCAGTGAGGCGCACACACATGCTATGGAGGAAAATGGATTGGACTTCATGTTGGAGTACTCCGTTTTTAAAGGTGACCAGATTTGGGAAAGTGATTTATCAACGTTTTCGCCGCTTCTGTCAAGGATGCTTTGACGTGTGCCGGGCCAAAACCGCCAGAAGCGCTTCGGGAACGCGTTCGAATTCTTTGGATTTCTCAAAAAAATAGTCCGCCCCCAATTGCATGCACCGGGCGCGACACTCGGGGATTGCGAAACTGGTCAGAACGATGACGGTGCATTCCGGGCGTACGCGTTTCACACCCTCGAGAACGGAATAACCGGTGCTGTCTTGTAAATGCAAGTCCAGCACCACGGCATCGGGCGTGTGCACTCCAAACGCGGCCATGGCGCTCATCGCGCAGGACGCTTCGGCGACGATCACAACCGGCACGAACTCTTCGATCAAACTGCGCATCCGCTCGCGGACGGGCAGGGAGTCTTCGACCAGGAGTACGCGCAGCACCCGTGTGGATTCTGGGGATGACATAGGTATTACGATATCGTTTTTTGACTCGATTTTAAATGAGGAATTAGGATGTTTATGTGTCGGTAAAAATACCTACGCGGTCGCTTACGGAATCTGCTTGAAGGTGAATTTATTTTTACCGATGACGTCGAGCATCATGTTCTGGCCTTCCTTTTTTCCCTCGATCCGGTAGCGCGATGTGGCTTCGATCGCGCCTTCGATAAAGTGGCCGGACTCCGGATCAAACAGGCACGTCCCGGCTCCGAGGCCCTGAACGCGTGAGACTTCGACGAGCATCCCCTGTCCGTTGTCGCCTTTGAGATCGTTCGGATCCCAAACGGTTTTGATGTCGATCCGGGCGAGGCGCTTGCCGTCTTTGGTCTCCCAGCCCGCAAACGTCGACGTCGAGCGGACGGTCACGGGCTTGGCGAGTTTGAACGTCGCCAGCATCGGAATGCTCTGGCTGTCCTCCCAGACACCGCCGAGGCGCATCGTTCGTCCTGGGACAATCCGCAGCATACCTTCGACACCGGTGGCGCGAATCGTATCGACGACAGAGGGTTCGCCAGCCGCTTCGTCCAACGCTTTTCCGCTGGAATCCAGCGACACATCCATCTGCCCGGCCTCAATGGATTTGAGCGTTTGTTGAATGACTTTAATCTCGTCGAGGCCGATGTCGTTGTCGCTGTCGACGACGGTTTTTCCGTTTTGAAGTACTTTGATTTTGCCTTTCATGGCCTGAACTTCACCGACATCTTTTCCCAGCGATTTGCGGTCGATGTAGCCATAATTTTCGATTCGGAATGCGACGCGAGTGCCCGGGCCTTTTGCCGGCAGCCCTTTTAAAATCGCAGTCATTCCGATGTTCAAATCGGCTTTGAAGGTGAACGGCCCTTCGGCTTCACGGCCGTTGGTTTCGGAACTGGTCACGGTGGTCCATTGGTATTTGACGACGCGGTCGGGCGCGAGTTTGACACTCAAGTCCGCCTCGTCACTTTCGGCGGCTTGAAGACTCCCGGCGAAAAATATGACACACATGCACAGCAGCGGTGTAGTGATAAGTGATGCGCGGGTCAGAAGTGCGGTTGTCATCGTCGTGTCTCATAAGAATTGAACGCGTCCGACTATCGCGGTTTTGTTTGGGAATTCAAAAGGAATTCCAAGCGATTGCCGGGAGACTCAGAGAGTAGAGGAGAGCCGAAGCGGGCTGAAATTGAACAGGCTGGCTGAATTTTTGATGACGATTCTGTGGTAAACTGGAATAATTTTTGACCTCTTTCGTTTCGCTAGCGTCTTGAATAAGAATGAGTTGCGTGGGTTCGAGAGGGGTTGAGACACGAAAAATGTTGAAATAGTGAATAAAAGTGTTAAAGTATTGTCTCATTAATATGCAATTGTTTAGACTGATTGAAACATACAGTAAATCAGAACGCAGTTTTTAGTCCCGGGTGTCCTTTGAGACCCGTTAAACTCGAAGGAAACAGTCTGTCTGCGGGTTGCTCAGAGCGGTTCGCAGCGGCAAAAAAATGTTGTGTGGGAGGATCGCTTCAATGAAGCGTGCATTTTTCTTCGTAGTTCCGTTCGTGTTGGCGTTTGTTTTGTCCGCGGCGAAGGCCGATGACACGGAAGTTTCAGGCACGGTTGGTTGCGCGCACTGTAACTTCTCCAAGGAAACCGGTGCAACGAGCTGCGGCGGCGCCCTCAAGGTCGGCGACAAAGTGTACACGTTGACGGGCAAGAACGTTGACCACAGCTTCAAAAAGGGTGGCGACTGGACCGTCAAGGGCGAAGTTTCCAAAGACGGCAAGTCCATCGAAGTCAAGGAAATGAAGAAGAAGGCCTAAGCCTTTCTTTCATCTCTGTCCAGATCCACGAAACGGGAGCCGAAAGGTTCCCGTTTTGCTTTGTATTGATCGAACGTGCGCAAAGAAAAATTGTATTGGATTACTTTTATGAATCATGTTTTTCGTACCGCAGGCTTTATTTTTGCGATCACACTTCGCGTCGCCGTCGCAGTGGACATTCAGCTCGCTCCGGGCGGTCCGATTTCGACGCCTCAAGCGGCGCGCGATGCCGCCCGTGCCGCCGCGAAACCGGCGCGGATTATCGTCGGCGACGGCATATACGTTCTGACCGAAGCGATCACGCTGAGCGCGGAGGATTCGCAGGTGTCGTGGGAAGCGGCTCCGAACGCGAAGCCTGTGTTTAGTGGCGGACTTGTCGTCTCCGGATGGAAGCAGATCGACGGCGGTATCTGGTCCGCGTCGCTGCCTGACGTTCGCGAAGGCAAATGGTCGTTCGAACAACTCTGGGTGAATGGGCAGCGGGCCACTCGTGCCCGGTCGCCGAACAAAGGATTCTTTCATATCGCAGAAGCGACCGCGCCGAATGTTTTTCCGGGCGTCAAAGACACGACCAACTACGCATTCTCGGTCACGCCTGAAAACTTCGCGATCTTCGCTGCAATTCCGCCCGAGCAACGCGACAGTACGCTGATCACCGTAACGCATGCGTGGGCTGTTTCGCAGGCGCGAATCAAAGCGCTCGACGAGGCCTCACACTCGATTCTGATCAAAGGTAAATCCCGCTACAAATTTGTCGAAGGCGAGCCGGACCAGCGCTATTGGATGGAGAATTTTCGCGCAGCACTCGACGCTCCCGGCGAATGGTTTCTGGATAAGCAAAAGGGCGAGCTCCTGTATATTCCGCTTCCGGGCGAAGACATGACGAAGGTTGAAATCATCGCGCCTGTCGCGGACAAATTTGTTGTCATCAAAGGCGCGAAGGATGTGCGCTTCAAAGGTCTGAATTTTACGTACGGTGATTACGCGTATCCGGCCAACGGACTTTTTGATGGTCAGGCGTCGGTGCAGATTGACGGCGCGATCGATGTCGAAGATTCGAGCGGGATTCGTATTGAGAATTGCGACATTTCGCGTGTAGGTCGTCACGCTATTTTCTTCCGCAACGGGTGCTCGGATTCGTCCGTGACGCATTGCAATCTTCATGACCTCGGCGGCAGCGGTGCGTTGGTTGGCGAGTCCAATCGCCCGAGCGAAGAACGCGTTTGCAATCACATCGTCATCGACGATTGCATTATCCAACACGGCGGGCGGCTGCACCCCAGCGCGTGCGGTGTGACGTTGACTCATGTTCAACATTGCGTGGTTTCGCAGTGCGATATCGGCGACTTTTTTTACACGGGCGTCAGCGTCGGATGGAACTGGGGCTACGGCGAAAGCATCTCGCGCGAAAATAAAATCGAGAACAATCACATCCATCATCTCGGCTGGGCGTACCTCAGTGACATGGGTGGATTCTACGGACTCGGCACCGCGCCGGGCACGATCATTCGCGGGAATCATATTCACCACGTTGCGAGTCATCGCTACGGTGGCTGGGGCCTTTACAACGATGAAGGCAGTGCCGATGTGTTGATGGAAAACAATCTGGTTCACGACACGAGTAACAGCGGATTTCATCAGCATTACGGATACGCAAATCGCATTCGAAACAACATCTTTGCGTTCGGAAGAACGGCACAGATTCAACGCAGCCGCAACGAAGGCCGACTCTGTATTATCTATGAGCGGAACATTGTCGTCTGGGACCCTGCGTCGCCATTGCTCGATGGCGGTGAAGCGCAATGGAAAGTGAATCCGACTCCTCCGATGGGCGAGCCGCGCGATTCGGCGATCTTTCGTAAGAATCTGTACTGGCCGACCGACGGCAAAATTCCCGAGCTACTTGCGCACAAATGGACGTGGAGCGAGTGGCAACAAATGGGCCGCGACCACGGCAGCTTCTTCGCGAATCCGCTCTTCGAGGACATCGCGAAACGCGACTTCCGACTCAAGCCCGATAGTCCTGCGAGCAAGATCGGATTCAAGCCGTGGGACTTGACCGTCGCCGGCGTTCGCGCGGATGGACTCGACGGAAAAGCATGGCGTGAACTCGCCGCGAAAGGTCACGATTATCCGACGTGGGACGCCGAGGCGCAGCCTTGGCGCGCGCCTGATTACACGATCACATTGCAGGATTTCGAAACCGCCGCGCTCGGTTCTATCGGCATCCGCAACGCGAGCTACAAGCGCGAGAACAAAGGCGAGAGCATCGGCGTCAGCGACGAAGCCGCATCGCCGATTCCGCTCAACGGCGTTACGAATTCGAAACGCAGTTTAAAATTCCAGGACGCGCCGGGACTCGCAAAGAACTTTGATCCGTTGCTCGAAATATCAACGAAGTGGGACGCAGGAACGATCCGCGCGAGCTTCGACGCGATGTCGCAGCCCGGTGCCGATTGGTTCTTCGAAATGCGCACGCATCCCGGCGGCGAATACGGCGCGGGGCCGATGATCTGGTGGCGCAATGGCGGAGTCTATACCGCAGCGGGTGGGACGATCAAACTGGTTGACGTTCCACCCGGCGAATGGTTCCGCGTAGCGATTGTCGCCACGACTGGGGCCGGGCATTTTGATGTGACTGTGACGCGTCAGGATGGCAGCGTCAACGAGTTCAAAGCAATCGCGTGCAAGCCCACGTGGAACAAATCCGGCTACCTGATTTTCAGTTCCATCGGCATCACGAAGACGGCGTACTTTATTGATAATGTGAGTTTGACGCGTGCCGATAAATAATTACTTCGTCTCGCCGTATTTAAAATCATCAAACAGCGTCACACTATCCGCCTTCGTCCAGACGCCGACGGCTCCAGCGTGATTGAATGTCGAGTCATCGGCTTCGATCACGACTTTGCTGTCGAACGTGACGGTGAAATGTGCGCCCTTGAAATCGACGCGCAGCGTGTGCCATTCGTTCGGCGTTACTTTCGCATCGACGTTCTTATACCGATCTCAATTAGAAACCGCCGACTCAATCCACGGGAAGCAACATA
>JBAXUS010000329.1:0-4954 GCA_037129555.1 Planctomycetota bacterium | reverse complement strand
ACATCCTTTCCGCTGTTTTGCGTGATTTTTTCAACAGGGGCCAGAACAGGGGCCATTTGTCCAACTGCCACTGGAAGAACTCGCATCGCAGGGTTGCGCTGCAATTCTTTCGCCCCTGTCAACACATCCCATACCACTTGAGAAGACGAATGCGCGTCGACAAATGATTCGTCGTTGTAGTGTTGCTCTTTGATGTCACGCCCGGCGTGACCCACTTGAGCCCGCACCGCATCGAAGTTTGCGAAACGGCGCGCCCATGTGATATGCGTGTGCCGAAGGGCGTACATCGGTCGGCCTTCAAGTAATTTTTCGACAACGGGCTTCAAGTCGTCGACCAGACCTTCAATCGCAGCGAGACGACGAATGCGGGCTTCAATCTTGACTGGGCACTTCGGCTTCGGTCCATCGAAGCCAACGGTTTTTCCGCGACTGATTGAGACGGCAATATCCAACGGCTTAGCGTCCATCGTCCGGGCGTTCTGCACGGGCCAGTTCATCGTCACAAACGCGAGTGAAGCGGCGCGCCGAAATGAGTCACGTAGATTGTGAATATCCAAAGCCATGCCTTCGTGCGTGACGAGAAGCGGTTTATCTTTGGCCGGTCTGCCACGCATGAGCATGTAGCGCTGAAGTTCAGTCGCGAACGGTGGCGGGACCGTGCATGCGCCATTGCGCTTCGTCTTACATCAAACGCTAAGCGTTATTCGACTCCCATCGAAGTCACCCACTTTCGCACGAGACACCGAGCCGGGACGGTTTCCAGTCACCAGAAGACATTTAAAAACAACCGACAATGGATAGGTACATCCGCCAATTGAATCCAGTTCGTCAGACGCGTCTAGAATTGCGCGCATTTCTTCCGGGGTAAACGCACGCTTGTTTGGGCGCGGCGTTAATCAAGCATGACCAAATCATCCCCAACCGCTTCGGACTTGTTTTCGACCCGCGAACTCGAACGTCTTTATGAATTGCTGAAGTCCAAATCAATTGAAGGCCACTGGAAGGTCGGTCGCATACTCAACACCCGTCTTGGTGAGCGAGCACCGTATGGCATTCTGGCCAAGCTGAAGGTGGCATTGCCGAAGTTAGGGGCCGAAATGACCCGTCCGCGACCGGGGCTTGTGTGGGGCGAGGCGTTGAAAAAAGCTCGCCAGCCGTTCAAAATATATCCATTTTTCGAACACGGATTTGAGCGGGGTTGCGTTGTTTGAAGAAGCGTTTTACCACGGGAATCGCGCGGCAGGCGAGGTGCTGGCGCGACGTGCGATGTAGATCGAGGGTCTGCCACGCCGATGAATGACGTTCTATTTTTTAGACCGTCCCGCCACGGTTCCAAAATCACCGTCCGCTGCAAAGACGATCTCAAGTTTCGATTGGTATGTCACGCCGGCGACTACCGCTGCGAATTGCAGTGCGCGGGGTTGAGGCGCAGATTGGGCGGATCGGGTTGTGGGTGCGACGCCGTCGGTTCCCAGACCGTTATCAGCGAGATCTTTGCCGCCGCCCAATAGTGTAAACAAGATTGTCATCGTGGCGCCTTGGGCCGTCTTGTGGGACTTGCTGTCGGTCTTGGGCATTAGGACTCGGATGGCTGAGAAATGCGGATCGTCGGGACCCGTCACAACCTTGCCCCGGGAATCGACGGTTATCTTCGTGTGAAAGTTGCTGATGCCAAATTCAATCTCCCCCAAGTCTGACAGCAAAAGTCCCTCGGAGATTTCAATCGTACTGGACATCTTAACGCTGCTGGTGCGAACCTGCGAAAGTTTGCCTTTCAGTGCATACTTCACCGCGCCAGAGCTTGAACGTGTGTCACTCGCCTTAACGGCTTCGCCTGTTTCAGTGTTTCCAATGGGCACCATTACCCGTGCTTGCCGCTTGGATGCGCCTTGAGTCGCGTCGAGTTGAATGACATGAATGCCGCGGCTCGAGAATTTCGCCGCGGAATTGGCCGCTTTGAGCGCGTTCGGGTCGGTCTCCTGGCCGTCTAATTTGAACGTGTAGGTTTCGGCGTCTGTCGCGGCGACTCGCGACGAAATCTGTGCTCCTGAGACATTCGGAGAGGACGTATTCGGAATCGAATCGACGTTCAATGCGCCGCCGATACTCGACGCGATCCGGATGCCCAATGCGTTCGTGACATTGCCGACGATCGCGCCGTCAGTAAAAATATTCGGTGCATTCGAACCTGAATTGGGTTCCAAAGGGAGGACGCGCAGACGCTGCACGGTGCCCGTGCCTGCGTAGCTGTCACTGGCGGAAACGCCAATATCAAAATCGCCCTCCGACAGGAACGTATACGTCAGTACGTTGCTGGGTCCAGTCTGCAACGGCGAGCCGATCGGCAATTGACCGCCGTGGTTAAAGAGTACCCACGTGTACGTCAAAGGCAGACCTGAGAATGAATTGCCCTGCGCCGTGATTGTGATAGGCGTCTGGATACGCGCTGGATTGCGGTCTATCGAGATGATCTGTACAGCGGGCGCGATTCCGCCTCCGGGCGTAATGACAAACAGGGTCGAGGTGTTGTTGCTTGCATCGAAATTCTCGGTACCGTTAAATGTGGATTTGATTGTGTATTGCCCCACGTTCATATTTGCGGGTAGCGTGTAGTCCGCGCTGGCCGCGCCATTGACGAGGGTTGAGGACGTGACCGCCGTGCCGACTTCGCTTTGACTGGAATCCAGAACAATGAATGTCACCGTCCCTTCGTTGACTGCGGCATTTCCGCTCGACGCCACAACACTGGCGGAGAGTTTGACAACTTGCTGTGTGGGACTGCGTTGTGCTGAATTGGACGCCGCGATGGTCTGTGTGGGTACGAGTTGATTGACTGTCAGCGTATACGCGTGTGCCCCGGAAACCGGGGTACTGTCTTGCGCGCCCACGGTAAAGCTGAACACCCCTGTTTTCGTGGCAATGCCGCTGAGCAGACCGCCAGAACTCAATCCCAAGCCTGCTGGTAATATACCATCAACAATTGAAAACGAATGATACGGCGCGGTGCCGTTGGAGGCGGTGATCAACTGGCTGTAGGTCACGCCAGCCTTGGCCGACGGCAACGTCTCGGGCGTGAAACTCAACCGCACCATTCGAACGACGACGGCCACGCTTGGAATGCCGTTGGTAAAAACTGTATCGGACGCAAAGCCCTGCGGAAACGAAGCAGGCAACGCCAGCGACGTGAATTGAGTTGCTCCGAACGGATTTGTCGGACTTAACGACAGCGAAAAAATCTGATCGTTGCTCAGGCTGCGAAGTTCCACAACCGGGTAGTTGCTGGCGGAATTGTTTGAGCTGCCGTTGGACGCTTCTGAAATGCCTGTGAATCTCAAACCGATCAACACCAGTGCGTTTCCGCCCACGCCTAAGCCCAGCGCAGGAGTCGAGGCTGTAATTATCGGTCGCCATCCAGCCTGATAGTGCAGTCCGTCGTCGGTGAGTTCCGCGCTGTCCAAGGGCGTCAGCGGGCTGAGATTGACTGTGGCATCACGCGTGTCTCCCGCCGCCACGAGAATCTGGCCTGTTAGCAAGAGTGTCGCGGTGTGATTGACACGCGCCGTGGTCAGGTTGCCTACGGAACTCCAGGTGTCCGTTGCAGGATCGTAGGCTTCGGCGCTGCTTAAAATAGAGGAACCGCTACTTCCTCCAGCAACAAGCACCTTGCCACTGGGTGTCAACACGGCTGTATGGTGAGCACGAACTGCCCGAAGATCCGTTGACGTCGGAATCCATGTGCCGTTGACCGGATCGTACAGTTCCGAGCTGTTCAGCGCGCCTGATGATTTACCGTTGTATCCGCCTGCAAGAAGCACTTGGCCGTTGGGAAGCAGTGTTGCCGTATGAAATGCTCGCGCCGTGGTAAGATTAGCCGCTGCAGTCCACGATTTGTTCGCCGGATTATACAGTTCAGCGCTGCGCAAATAATTGGTCGTGTATCCGCCGGTGACGAGCACTTGGCCGTCCGGGAGCAGCGTTGCGGTGTGATAGGTTCGGACGCCTTTCAAGTTACCTGCTGGACTCCACGTGTTGCTCACCGGATCGTAGAGCTCCGCGCTGTTCAACGAACTGCCGTTGTCGCCGCCGACGACAAGTACCTGGCCGTCACGCAGCAGCGTGGCGGTGTGATTCTGTCGGGCCGAGATCAGACTGGCCGTCGGAGTCCACGTATTCGCAACGGGATCGTAAAGTTCCGCGCTGCGGATGATCGTATACCCATCATCCACGCCACCCGCGACCAGCACTTTTCCGTTGGGGAGCAAGGTTGCAGAGTGGTTGTAGCGATGGAAATTGAGGTTCGCTGCCGGACTCCAAGTGGCGGTTGAAGGATCGAATAGCTCTGCGCTGTTCAGCGGATTGAATGTATTGCCCAGAACTTGCCCTGCAGCCACGAGCACTTTGCCGTTCGGAAGCAAGGTTGACGTATGGCTGGATCGCGGGCCTCCAAGACTTGCGGCCAATGTCCAGGCACTGCTCGAAGGGTCGTAGACTTCGGTACTGCCCAGCACTTGCGCTCCCGCTCCGGCCGCGACGAACACTTTGCCGGTAGGTAGCAACGTTGCGGTGTGAAGTCCGCGCGAGCCGCCGAGACGGCCCGCGCCGCTCCATGTTTTGGTGGATGGGTCGTACACTTCTGCTTTGCTTATAGTGCTTTTATTGACATCAAATCCTCCGGCCACAAGTACGCTGCCGTTTGGCATCAGCGTGGCTGTGTGATACGCGCGACCGATGGCCAAGCTGCCCACGGGGCTCCATGTGCCGCTTGCCGCATCGAAGATTTCCGCGGCTGACGAACCATTCCCGTCGTATCCACCTGCGACAAGCACCTGGCCACCGGGCAGCGCTGTGGCGGAGTGCAGGTAGCGCGCCGTTTGCATTGCGCCCACAGCGCTCCACGTCATGCTGACGGGATCGTAAATCTCGGCGCTGGTCGTGGCCACGAAATTACTATCTA
>JBAXUS010000328.1:0-4955 GCA_037129555.1 Planctomycetota bacterium | reverse complement strand
TTTCGTTTCAATATCTTAACTTAGGGCCATTGCCTTGAGGGAGAGGGCCGACGAGCCTGCTGGTCGGCTCGCGGGGTGAGGGGTAATCGTTGATTAATCCCGCGGATTCTGATTTAAACTCGGCGGGATTTTTTTAAACCAGAATATCTTTGATCAAGTTTCCGCCGAGGTCCGTAAGGCGGTAATCGCGACCATTATAGCGGTACGTTAATTTCTCGTGATCGAGGCCGAGCATGTGAAGAATGGTCGCATGCAGATCGTTCACATGGACTTTGTTCTCGACGGCTTTGTAACCGAATTCGTCGGTGGCTCCGTAATGGAATCCGCCTTTGACGCCCGCTCCCGCCATCCAAATCGTGAAGCCGTTCGGGTTGTGATCGCGACCGACGCTGCCTTGAGAATCGGACGTCCGGCCGAATTCGCCGCCCCAAATTAAGAGCGTGTCCTTGAGCAGTCCACGCGCTTTCAAATCCTGAAGAAGCGCACCGGCGGGTTGATCGGTGGCGAGTGCGCAGGAGCGGTGGTTGGTCTCGATGTTGGTGTGCCCGTCCCACGGAACGTCGTCGACGCTGCCATCTCCGGCAGCACCTTTCCCGGCAAAAATCTGAACAAAGCGAACGCCGCGTTCCAACATGCGGCGGCCTATCAGACACTGTCGCGCGAACGTCTGACAGTCTTTATTATCGATGCCATAGAGCTTCTTGGTTTCATCGCTTTCTTTCGTAATATCCAGCGCTTCAGGCGCGGCCATCTGCATGCGATAAGCGAGTTCGTAAGAATTAACGCGCGCAAGCAAATCGGCTTGAGTGCCGCGCGTTTTGGCGTGATCCTCATTCAAGTCGCGCAAAATGTCGAGCGCGGCGCGCTGCTGTTCATCAGTCTCGCCGCTCGCGCGGACAAGGTTATCGATGGTCTCTTTGCGCTTGGCGTCGAGAGCCATCGCCTGAAACGTTTTCGGCAAGAAACCGGCGGACCAGATTTGGTCATCGCCGCGCGGTTTCTTTTCGTGCATTACGACGTAGGCCGGGAGATTCTGATTCTCAGTACCGAGCCCATACGTGACCCAGGCTCCGGTGGCGGGGCGGCCGGGGATGTTCGAGCCGCACATCAGTTCGATCGATGCCGGGGCGTGGTTGTTGGCTTTCAAATGCATCGAATGCAGAAAGCAAATGTCGTCCACGTGCTTAGCGATGTTCGGAAAAATATCGCTGACCCACGAGCCGGATTGACCATGTTGTTTCCAGCCAAACGGTGATTTCAGAATCTTTCCACTGGTCGTAAAGAAGCCCGTTTTTGCGTCGCTGCCAGGGAGCGGTTGGCCGTGGCGTTGCTGCAAAACAGGCTTGTAGTCGAAGGTGTCAACTTGCGAAGGCGCACCGGTCATGAAAAGCCAGATCACACGTTTGGCGCGCGGCGCGAACATGGGTTGGCGGACTTCAAGCGGGTTGGCTGCATTGATCGGAATGTCCGCGCGAGCCTGTTCATTCAGCATCGTTGCAAACGCAAGCGAGCCCATCCCCATGCCCATTTGCTGTAGAAATTTGCGGCGAGCGGGGAGCGTCAGATCGCATTGAGAATACTGGTTGAACATATTTTTAAACTCCTCTTTAGTGGATTCATCTCAATCGACGTAAACAAATTCATTCAAGGCAAGCAACACGACACACGTTTCGGCGAACGCGGATTCTTTGATTTGCGGCGTGACGTTCTTGGTTTCACCCGCAAAGAGCTGCTCCTGCTTCTTATAAAACGCGCTCATTTTTTCGCGTTCGCGCAGCGTAGGCGGACGCGAGAGCGCAGCGCTATACGCGGCGTCGAGCGCTTGATCGAACGACGCCGTGGCGGGGTAGACGCGCTTACCGAGACGTCCGGCCATATCGCGGACGAAGGGCGAATTCATCATCGTCAGCGCTTGTGTTGGGACGGTCGTCGCGCCTCGGTCTCCGATGCTTTGCGTCGGTTCGGGCGCATCGAAGAGCGTCATGAAGGGGACGAGTTCGCTGCGACGGACACGCAAGTAAACACTACGTCGAGGCGATTCGACTTCGTTAATCGCGGGACCGTACATGTGAATGTCGAGCTTGCCGCCGATGGCAAGAAGCGCATCGCGGATCGCTTCGGCTTCGAGACGGCGTGCTGGACGTTGCCACAACAATTTGTTGTCAGGATCGCGCTTCAGATTTTCGGCGGACGCATCGGCCCCGAGACGGTACGCTGCACTGAGGACAATCGCCCGGTGAAGCGGCTTCAGATGCCAGCCATTTTTGATGAATTCAGTAGCGAGATAATCGAGCAGTTCGGGATGTGTGGGAGCCTCACCTTTAGCTCCGAAATCATTTGGCGTCCCAACAATTCCGCGTCCGAAATGATGCTTCCACACGCGGTTGACCATGACGCGCGCGAGCAGCGGCCCGGCACCGTGTTCGGCGTCGGTCATCCAATTGGCGAGGCCGATGCGCGGATCTACTTTTGCTTCGGGAATCCAGCGCTTGGTTTCAGCGGAGGCTCCGAGCACTTGAATGAAATTGGGTGCGGCCTTGCCATCTTTGTTGTCCACTTCGCCCCGGCGCAGGAAGTAGACGTCGCTGCCGCCGTCCTTGGTTGAATAGACGTCGGTTGTTTCGGGACGAGGTTTCGTCTTCTCTTTTTCATTGAGCGCCTTCAACGCGATTGCCGCTTTCGGATTGTTGTGCCTGAAAAATCCAACGAGTTGAGAGCGGATGGGGTCGATAGGTTTGTCGCCGTTCTTGGCCAGCAGCGATTGAATTTCGCGGAGGCTTTGTGAATCGGCGGGGGCGTTGATGTCGGCGATGGCTTTGTCATTACAGAAGCAGAGGCGCATCTTGCCCAATTCAAAATGACCACTGAAACGCAATTGGAATTCGTATGACGTACCTCCCGGAAAACCTGCGAAATCACCTTCGATGCCGAAGATCGCGGAGTGGTCTTTTCCTTGTTGCGGATCGACGGCCCAGCCTGAAGTTGGGCTGTTGTCGATGGCGGCGGAAAGGTTGTAGCCGCTCTGTTCCCACGTGGCTTTGTGAGCTGTAAGTTTCAGCGTGACAGGCTTGGATTTATTTTTGGAATCGAGTGGCTTGGCGACGACTTTGAAATCGCCGAGAACGAAGTTGCCGTTGTCGGACAGGCCAGGACCGTTACTCGGGAGTGATTTGTCTGCGAAGGCGTCGAGTCGGAAAGCGCGCGGCGCGGCTTGATACGAGTGCGTTTTAATGGTGTAGAGATCGTCTTTTGATTTATTCGAAATGTAGAGGACGAGGCCGTCGATTGAGGTGTCGATGTGTGCGGTTTTGGCTTCGGCGGTGATCGAATCGTAGACCTGCCACGGGGACGGAGCCTTCGCGGCGAGTTTGGGCAATTCGTCTTTACGCCAGGCTTCAAATTGCGCGGGGAGATCGGACTCTTCGATTTTCTTCAGCGCTTCCCGGAGCGGTGCAATGCTCTTTTCATACTCGTCAAGTTTGCGCTTGGAGTCTTCAAGATTGCGGTCAATCTTGAGATCGCCGTGTACCGTGCGGGAGAGAGCGGCGGCGATTCCATAGTAGTCCTTCTGCGGAAGAGGATCATACTTGTGATCGTGGCAGCGGACGCAGCCCATCGTCAATCCCAGCATTGATGAGCCGATCGTGGAGACCATGTCGTCGATCTGATCGTAGCGAATTTTTTCGAGGGTCTTCACTGTCGTTTGACCCGGATAAGGGCCGGCGACGAGAAAACCGGTTGCGGCGGCTGCTTCGTAATTGTTGGGATGGAGTTTATCGGCGGCGAGTTGTGCGCGGATGAATTCGTTGTAAGGCATGTCGGCGTTGAAGGCTCGGATGGCCCAATCGCGATAGTGGTACGCACCGTTGCGATAGCCGTCGAATTCGTAGCCGCCGCTTTCGGCGTAGCGCGCGACGTCGAGCCAGTGCCGGGCCCAGCGTTCACCGTAGCGTTCGCTGGCAAGCAGTTGGTCGACGACTTTTTCGGACGCGTTCGGAGCTGTGTCGGCGATGAAGGCGGCGACTTGTTCGGGCGTTGGCGGGAGTCCGATCAAATCGTAGTAAACGCGGCGGAGCCATTTATCGCGGCTGACTTCAGCACTCGGCGTGAACCCTGCGGCTTCGTGTTTCGCGGCGATGAAACAATCGATGGGATTCTTGGACCACGTTACATTCTTGACGATGGGTATGTGGTTGTTTTGAAGTGGACGGAAGGACCACCACTGGCGGCCTTCAGCGACATTGATAACGCGTTTTGCGGAAGCGGCTTTTGCGCCGTCGCGCGGATCGGGCGCACCCATTTCGATCCACTTTTCAAAATTCGCGATGACGTCGTCGGGGAGCTTTTCTTTGGGCGGCATCTTCATATCGTCGACCGTGTGGCGCAGAGCCTTCATCATGTTGCCCTTTGCAGGCTGCCCTGGGACAACAGCGGGACCGCTTTCGCCACCACTCAATAGTCCCTCGCGCGTATCAGCGAAGAAATCGGCTTTGAGCTTCTTGCTTTCTTTCGCTTCGGCGGAATGGCATTCGTAGCATTTGGCAACGAGGACGGGGCGGATATTTTTTTCAAAGAAGTCCATGCCGACTTTGGGATCGGCGGGCGGGGCAGGCGTTTTGGGAGCTTCACCTGCGTGGATGATGAGCGCGAAAATGAAGCTGAAAAGCAAATACGCAAGGGACCGTCTGATCATAAAATTCATTCCTGTCGGAGTGCGGAAATGGCTCACGCCATAGTAAACACCGGACTGTGTGGAAAGTCATGTGGAGTTTCTGTGAAAATTCTCACTATCTTTGCTTGAATTTCGCGCGGCGGTTTGTATTCTCTTCCTTCCCGGTTGCGCAACACCTGACCGGGAAAAGACGGTGAAGGTGGTCCCATAGCCAAGTGGTAAGGCGATGGTTTGCAAAACCATTATACGTCGGTTCGACTCCGACTGGGACCTTAAAAAAACG
>JBAXUS010000327.1:0-4957 GCA_037129555.1 Planctomycetota bacterium | reverse complement strand
AATGTGCCGTCTCTACTTCCGGCTTGATTGATGGGGGACTGAACGTTTACTAAAAAAGTTCTTGGATCAATGACACATGAGCAAACTATTGTTAATGCGAAAAACGCTGAGGAGCTTTATCACCTGGTTTGGGGAATTGAATCATGGGAGAAAGGTGACAAGAAAGAGCTGCAGAGGCTTAGGAAAATATACTCCCATGCGGAGTCTTACATTTATCTCCTGCATAATGCCTTTGACTATAAACATGAAAATATCATGGATGATGGTGAGTGGAAGACTTGGGTTGCGACTATTGATGATGTCGGTGGAAATCCAATGACATTGATGGCCATGTGGGTTGCTCATCGACGCGGTTATTTTAATAAACAATATGCAAGGGAGTTGCAAAACAAGTACAGGAACGATTCTGTATTAAGAGAACGTGCGACTTATTTTTATAAAGAAATTCTAGACGATCAATGGTTGGAAGCGTTTTCTTCGTATTAGGGAACATGCTCCAACAACAACCGGCCATTCCCCCAACTTGAACGGCTGAAACACCGAGACAGACTGCGCATTGTTTAGAACCGAAATGAATGAACGGTCTGTTTCGGATGTTTTGACGTGAAAAATCCGAAAATTTTTGACACCCTCCGACCGACGAATACGCATATTTATTGTGTGGGGTAATGGGAATCACTTTTTTGGAGGCACACGATGCCGCTATTTGCAATTCGCAATGACGGTTCGACTGATTTCTTTTTTTTCGTGTTTATAGTGATGCTTGCCCCATGTGTTTTTATTTTGAAGTATCTTTCGATGCGAGAAACTAAAGACGCCTGGATGCATTTCGCGAATGCCACTAACTTGGCAAGTGAACCATCATCCGGTAACTTCATTACGCTCGGCGGAACGTATCGCAATTTTTTGGTGGTCGTCAATACCATGACGAAAGGAAGTGGAAAGTCCCGGCGTCGATATACGCAGCTCACAGTTAATCTTCATCAACGCGGACAGCTGACGACAACGATTTCCGAAAAATCAAAAGAAGGAACCATTAGCTCCATCGAGAAGAGGCTAGGTTACAATGATCCAACTGAATTCCAAGTGGGCGTTCCGAGCTTGGACTCGCGCTTTGTCATCAAGGGCACCCCCGCTGCGCAAGTGCTATTGCTGCTCAACGAAAAGGGCATAGGTGAAAAGTTGCTCAAATTGAGTTCTGTGTTCATGACGGTCAAAGACCAGAAAGTCATTTTAGAGCACCCCACTTTCGTTACGGAAATACGCTATCTTCGATTGCTGTTAGACACGGTGGTCGATACGGCGGAAGCGGTGGACCAAATTCATTAAGCTCGATGCCGGCGGTGCAGGCCAGCCCTTCTTGCAACCAAAAAGTAATCGTCCCATCCGCCTCGAAAAATCCGAAATTAATTGGCACCCTCCGCCCGCCGAATACGCATGTATAAATAGAAGCTCAAGCGTGGGCACTCGCTTCACAACGGATTAATTCAAAAAGTTGTGAAATCGGTTGGTCCTAAATCATTCACAACACATTCCAAGTGGGGGAATTCGGCATGGCGGGGACTCTGAAATGTTCGGTTGTATTCATCGGCTTAACATGCACGGCCTCACTTTTCGCCGCAGCGCATCCACTCGATGATCTTAGTAAAGAAGAGATCATCAAGGCAGTTCAAGTCATCAAAGCGTCAGGAACATTTACTGCCGATATCCGGTTCCCCATTCTGCTCGCTCATGAACCGGCCAAAGAAAAGCTCCTCGCATCAAAGGATGGAGAAGGCTTGCACCGGGAAGCCAAGGCGGTCGTGTTCGAAAAAATCAAAAACGAAGTCTGGGAAACGATTGTCGATTTAACCAGCGGCACGATCGTCTCCAATCGCCGGATCAACAATGTACAACCGCCGATCCTTTTGGAAGAGTACGCTCGCCTGAACAAAGTGGTCCATGCCGATCCGCAGTGGCAAGCGGCCATGAAAAAACGCGGCCTCGAAAATTTCGATGATCTCTGGGTTGACGGCTGGGCGCCGGGTCTCTTGTCTCCCGACGAACAAAAAAAGGGTGCGAGGATCATGCGCGGCCTGACCTACTTCAAAGGAAACCGTAATAATTTCTATGGTCGCCCGATTGAGGGAGTGGTTGCTACCGTCGACATGAATGCGGATAAAGTCATCGAAGTCCTCGATCTGGAAATGGTCCCTTTGCCGAAAACACCGGTGGAGCTCGATGAAAATTCCAACAAGCCTCTCCGAGACGCTCCCAACGCGATCGTCCTCACGCAGCCCGACGGCCCGACGTTTAAAGTCACCGGACAACGGATTGAATGGCAGAACTGGAGTTTTCGTTTCAACTTGTAGCCCATGAAAGGCCTCACGCTGTATCAAGTTTCATACAATGATCACGGCAAGGTCCGTCCGATTTTGTACAAGGCCTGCCTCTCCGAGATGACTGTTCCTTACGGTGATCCCGCCAAGACGTGGTCGTTTCGAAATGCATTTGATGTCGGCGAATACGGCGTCGGCCGCACCGCGCAGCCCTTGCAACCGTTGGCGGATGTTCCGGCGAATGCAGTCTTTTTCGATTCGTGGTACGCAGATGATTTCGGTGTCCCGGTTCAAATTCCTCGCGCGGTGGCTCTCTATGAACGCGATGGCGGAGTTCTATGGAAACACCTCGATCAAAACACCGGCGTCGCCGAAACGCGCCGGGCCCGAGACCTCGTGTTGACGTTTACCAGCACCATCGGTAACTATGACTACAGCTTAAACTGGGTTTTCCACCAAGAGGGCTCCATCGATCTTGAAGCCAATCTGACGGGGATGCTTTTGGCCAAGGGCACAGACATCACGCGCAATCCCTGCACAAAAGAATGTAAACGTCTCGCGGAACCGTTGATCATCACCCCGAATCATCAGCACTTCTTTTGCTTCCGCTTGGATTTTGATATCGACGGCAGCCAAAACACGGCGGCTGAAATGGATGTCAAAGCGGTTGAACCAGGAAAAGACAACCCGGACGCCAATGCGTTTGAGTTTATCAACACGCTCGTCAAAACCGAGGGCGGCCGCGATCACTTGCCTGAGTTTGCACGCCATTGGAAGATCATGAATCCTTCCGTCACAAATGCATTGGGGCATCCGACAGGATATATGCTGGTCCCGGGCGAAGTGTCCGTTCCGTACCTCCATGAATCGTCTCCGATTCGGGCACGGGCGGGTTACTTGGATCATCCCGTTTGGTTCACGCGGTATGACGACGAACAACAAAGCGCTGCCGGAGAATATCCGAACCAGTCCGCAGGGCACGATGGCCTGCGCGAATGGGCGAATCAGAAAAAGCCGCTCGAAAATCAAGACGTGGTCATGTGGTACACTTTCGGCGTCACGCACATTCCACGTCCTGAAGAGTGGCCCATCATGTCCACTCATCGCACCGGTTTTAAATTAATGCCGCTCAATTTCTTTTCACGTAATCCATCAATGGATGTGCCCGCGATCTCGAAAGAGAAAGTCGAAGACGCGATCAAAAACACCAAGGTCTATCCAAGCGAGACCCGCTAGGTCGACCACTTAGTTGACTATCAGACTGGTGGGATTTTCGACGCCGTTATCCCGCTCGACGAAGCTTAGGATGTGCCACCTGTCTGCATGTAACGCACACACGCTCCGAAAAGACGTTGCCAGGATTGACAATAGCGCCGACTCATCTTACGAAGTTTGCACCCATACTTTTGTATGCATGTCGAAAGGACGATTGAACTCCTAATGAATGGATCGAATCAGCCCGCAGTCCCACAACAGCCGTTGACGGCTCGTATGTTTCCGCAGCGTCTGGGCATCTTTGTGGATGTCCAGAATATGTTCTATTCCGCGAAGATGCTCCATCAAAGCAAGGTCGATTACGGCAAGCTCCTGCGTGAAATCACGGGCAACCGGCACCTGATCCGTGCTATCGCGTACATCGTCCAGAAGCCGGACGTCAATCAGGCGGGATTCCACGAGGCGCTGAGCCGCTTTGGGTATGAACTCAAAATTAAGGAAATGAAAATCCGTCCCGATCCCGATGGTCGTACCAGTTCCATTGCCAAAGGTTCATGGGAAATCGGCCTGACCATCGACGCGTTGTCCATGGCGCCGAAGTTCGATTGCGTCACGCTCGTCACCGGCGACGGCGACTACGCACCCCTGGTCGAATGCCTGAAAATGCACGGCTGCCGGGTCGAAATCGTCAGTTTCGAACGCTCAACAGCGGGCGAACTCGTCAAGGCCGCTGACCAGTACATCCCAATCCCGGACTCTTGTATTTTCAAAGAAAAGAAATTCGAAGGTGGAACATCCTCGGCTGGACTTCTCGGCGCGCCAACCAATGGCGGCCCGTACGACGGGCTTCCGCGCTACGATTACTACGACAGCGAAGATTCCACACCATCCTCGTCGCTCGTACAACACTTTGACGACGACCTCCAACCGCCCAACGTCCACCACAATGGCACCGCGCGCAACAAGGATCGCAGTAGCAAAGTCAGCCCGGATCTCAGCATCGTGGCGTAACATCACACGACTTTGCGCGGATCGCGAAACTTTTCTAACAGGGGGATGTATAGGCCCATCCGTTTTGATTATAGAGCAATTAACGTTCGCATGAAACTATGCCGATAAAGTAGAGATGAAAACCTATTCGATGGATTTACGGCAGCGCGTCGTTGATGCGTATGACCGCAAGACGGGAACGCAAGAAGAGGTCGCGGCGCGTTTTGATGTCAGCGTTTCATGGCTGAAAAAACTCTTGCGCTTCAGACTTGCTACCGGATCAATCGCTCCCAAGCCACACGGGGGTGGACAGGCTCCCAAGTTTTCCGGCGAACGCTTGGAAGAACTGAAAAAGTTCGTCGAGCAGGATCCGGGCGCTACGTTGGCCGAACTTCTGGAACGCTCGAAGGTTGATGCCAGTATCATGGCCGTGC
>JBAXUS010000326.1:0-4986 GCA_037129555.1 Planctomycetota bacterium | reverse complement strand
AAAAGGCCGAATCTCCAATTATTTTCAAGTTTTTAAGTCGCTCAATGAGAGCAACTTGTGTGATATTTTATTACATTTTGACTACAAAGTTGGTTTCAAATAACGGTTGACACTGTGTCAAAGTATCGGATAATACACCCATGAATTCAAGCACGGCATGGGAGCGTTATGGAGATTCTGAACACAGGCTTGGCGATGGTAAAGGAACCAGCAAACGGCGCGTCGAGTGCCGACCTGCTGGATGCGTTTTTAGCCGATAAGTCTTCCGGTACCGTGCGAAGTTATTCAGACGATTTGAGCGCCTTTCGAATCTGGATGAAGCATCAATCTTTGCATCAAACGATCACTTGGCTTGTGTCGAGAAATGTGACCGAAGCCGCCCTATTAACCGTTCAATACCGCGCCTTTTTGATTCGCACCCGGCAATCCCCAGCAAGCATCAACCGGCGAATGACGGTGCTACGCCAGCTTGTTGAATGTGCACGAAGACTAGGCAAGATCGGTTGGTCCCTCGAAATCAGAAACGTAAGAAATCATCGTTTTGATGATACGAGAGGTACTGGGATTTGCGGGATTGAAGCGATAGTCGCGGCGGCTGAAATGCAAGAGCCACGAAAAGCCTCCCGTGACGGCGCGATTATTTCTTTGCTATATACGCTGTCTCTCTCGCGGAATTCCATTGCCAATCTCAACATTGAGAATTGCGATTTGGAACGGTCGATTCTCCACATTGTTCGCCCTTCCAAAATGGAAACGAAACTCGCGATTCCCTCTCAAACGCTCGAAACACTGAAAGAATGGTTGCAGATTCGTGGCGACGCTCCGGGGCCGCTCTTCGTGGGAATGAGTGATTTTAGGCGTTTGTCAGCAAGCGGCATATATCGCGTTTTGCGGACGCTGGCAAAACGTGCAGGTGCATCGGTGCCGGAAGCGTTGGAAGCTACGGTGTGTAAAGTTTGAAGCGTCGGGACTAAAAGGCTGTTTTGGGCACGAGTTTTAAGGGTTTACGTGAACGAAAAGTTGCAAGCGTTGAAGTGTACTCGATTCGTTACGGCGGGGAAGAGTGAGAGGGCAAAGCATGAAACAGAAACCAGAAATAATCGAGACGAGCAGAAAGAAAACGGTCGCTGTCTATTCGCGCGTGTCCAGCGTCGGCCAAGACGTGCGAAGCCAAACAGGCGACCTTGAAGCATACGCCGCCCGGTGTGAGCTTCCGGTGCGTCACTATTCAGACAAGTTGTCCGGCACGACAATGGACAGGCCCGGTTTCAACAAGATGCTGGAAGCTGCAAGGCGCGGTGAAGTGCAGTCAATCGTTGTTTGGCGTTTGGACCGGCTTGGACGAACGGCGAAAGGGTTGACGGCGCTAATTGAAGAGCTTTGGGAACTGAAAGTGAATTTGGTTTCGCTCAAGGATTCTCTTGACCTATCTACGCCAGCGGGACGGTTAATGGCCAACGTGCTTGCATCGGTTGCGGCGTATGAGACCGAAGTGCGAAACGAGCGTCAAACTGCGGGAATAGCGGCGGCTAAAGCGGCGGGCAAAGAGTGGGGCGGTCGAAAAGCCGGTGAGAATTGGAAGGTTTCACCGGAACAAGAACGAATTGCACGAGGGATGTTCGCTGAGAAAAGACCCGTGACCCTGATTGCGAAAACGCTGAATCTCTCCCGGCCCACCGTGTATCGAATTTTAAACGCGAAGTAAGTGAACGCGGCGCGTTGGCGCTTCGCATTTTTCTGGTTCTCTTTTGAGAGGTGATTTTATGTGGCTGGCAACAACTTTGGGCTGGTTCAGTGTGGTGTGTGCTCGGCAAAATGATGGCAAATCGGCGGCGATTGACCCTGACAAAATGATGATTCGTGCTCGGCTGCGGTCCCATCTTGAAGGATTGAAAGAACGCTTCCCTGCACTTTTGGATTCGACGGAGATAACAGAGTCGGCTACGTCGGATTACGCCTTTCGTATTTTTGTATCGAAGGCAACGTGGGTTTCGTTGGCAACAGAACTCGCGTCGGACGTGCAATACGGAAATTTCAAATCGGCTGTCCTGAAACGAGACGGGCATTCCGCATACGAAAACGCCCTTCACGCCGTGTGGGCGGTAATGGCGCGGTTGCAGTGGGCAAAAGAGGATAAGGCAGACGAACTTTTCGACTAGCGTTGACACAGTGTCACAAATCGGGGGAATCATGGAAGACAATGCAGACAAAGATGCAAAGCTCTTGGAGAAGCTCACGGAGCCAGTTCAAATGTTCGAATCGGGCGACAAGAGCTTTCCCGTCTCGCGGCTGGATGCGATTTCGTCACAGGTACGAAACACGGTTGTCGAAGTTTTGAAGATCGTGGACCCGGCTGGCTACGCGGAGTATCGGAAGCTCAAATACGCTTCCGGTGAAAACCCATCCCTTGTGGAGCGGCGGGCCGCTTATTTACTGGCGTTCAAGAAATTCCTTGAAGCGACGTACAATGTGCCCGGTTTTTGAGCCTTTCGAAAGGACGCAGAAAATGGAAATGATTCAACGGTTTCGCGGTGCCTTAATAGGCTTGAGCACATGTGACGCGCTCGGTCAACATGAAGAGTTCCGTGCGCGTGACTCTTACCCTTTGCTGACTGAATTCAAGAGCGGAGGAACGTGGGGCTTGAAGGCCGGGTCCTACACTGACGACACGAGCATGGCGCTTTGTTTGGCCGATAGCCTTATCGAGTGCAACGGTTTCGACGCAAAGGATTGCTTGACGCGTTTTTCACGTTGGTGGAAAGAAGGGTATCTCTCCGTCACAGGACACTGTTTCGATATTGGTTCGGGGACGCGTCAGGCGCTTTCGGAATTTATGCGCAAGGGGACCTTGAACGCGCAATCGGGTGCTGGTAACGGGAGCCTTATGCGCCTTTGCCCGGTCGTCATGGCATATTTCGAAAATGGCGCTGCTCACGCTTCCCGTGTTGCCCGTGAAAGCAGTATCACTACGCACGGTGACGTTATTGCGAGTGATTGCGTTTCGCTTTTCAGCAAAATGCTTTTCGATGCGTTCAGCGGGAAAAGCAAAGAAGAAATTTGCTCGGACATTTCCGAAACGGGTTGGTTCGTTTCGCAGGTCGATGAAATCGCGTTTGGAAGCTATAAGAAAAAAACGCGCAATGAAATCAAGTCTTCCGGGTATTGCGTGGATACGCTTGAAGCGGCTTTGTGGGCGTTCTGGACGACGGATACGTTCGAAGCGGGCGCGATTGCTGCGGTTAATTTGGGAGAAGATACAGACAGCATCGGAGCCGTTTACGGGCAACTTGCCGGGGCCTTTTACGGTTACGACGCTATCCCGGTTCGCTGGCGTGATAATCTCGTTAAGAAAGAACTTGTGCTCGACTTTGCCGACCGGCTCTTCGCGCTTTCTGGAACGCTTTAACAAATCATTGACACAGTGTCAATCGATGGAGTAGAAAACATCCATGCGAAAGGTTACGCAGATTCGGCGCTCCGCGATTCAATCTCCGGGGAATGCGGCGGCTACGGTCGCGCCGGGTGACTCACTTTTGCTCGATGCACTTCACCTTGATGGATTTGCAATTCATGATTGCGGCGTCTGTATCGAAATTACAATCGGACAGTTCGGCGAAGCGCCATTCGCAGCGAAGATTCGAGTTCCGAAAGGGCTTTCCGAAAATTCTCTTCGGGCATTTCTTCTGAGTCTCACAGAGAAAGAAGAAGACATTCTTGCCTACGTCGCCGAAGCCGTCAAAGCCTTGCCGCAATAGCGCAGCCGATTTTCACCTTTGCCGAATCAATCGCAGTGTTCCGCGCTTTCAAATTTGAGGGACCGGCTACAATGCGGTTTTAAATTCGATTCGCGGCAAGCCGTTACGATTCATCTTTTTCTTTCAGGGGTCAACGGCTCCGCTTTCTTCCGGCGAAAATTCATGTTTGAACAGGCGTTTAGAAACATCGACGATGTGCTTCGGAAAGAGGACGGTTGCACAACCGAACTCGATTACACCGAACAGACTTCGTGGCTGCTGTTCCTGAAATACCTTGACGGGTTGGAACAGGACAAGGCGATGGAGGCGCAGCTTGACGGGAAGTCGTATGTCTTCATCCTCGACAAACAGTATCGGTGGGACAGTTGGGCCGCGCCGAAGGGCAAGGACGGGAAGATCGATCACAATACCGCTTTGGGTGGCGACGATCTTCGCGATTTTGTCAATCTGAAACTCTTCCCGTATCTGCACGGTTTCAAGCAACGGGCGTCCGGGCCGGACACGATTGAATACAAGATCGGTGAAATCTTCGGCGAGATTAAAAACCGGATTCAGAACGGCTACAATCTCCGCGAAATCATCGATCACATCGACGAACTGCGTTTCCGTTCGCAAACCGAAAAGCACGAACTGTCGCACCTGTACGAAGCCAAGATCAAAAACATGGGGAACGCGGGGCGCAACGGCGGCGAATACTACACGCCGCGCCCGCTCATTCGCGCCATTATTCAGGTCGTGAAGCCGAAGATCGGTGATCGGATTTATGACGGCGCGGTCGGGTCGGCGGGGTTCTTGTGCGAAGCGTTTGATTATTTGCGCTCCGGTAAAAACCTGACTACGAAGGAACTCGACACGCTTCAGACTCGTACGTTTTACGGAAAAGAAAAAAAGCCGCTGGCGTATGTCATTGCGATTATGAATTTGATTTTGCACGGCATCGAAGCGCCGAACATTGTCCGCACCAATACGCTCACCGAAAATCTTGCGGATATTCAGGAGAAAGACCGCTACACCGTGGTTCTTGCCAACCCTCCGTTTGGCGGCAAAGAGCGGAAGGAAGTGCAGCAAAATTTTCCCATTCGCACGGGCGAAACCGCGTTCCTGTTTCTTCAGCATTTTATCAAGATGCTGAAGGCGGGTGGGCGCGGCGGTGTGGTGATCAAGAACACGTTTCTCTCCAACACGGACAACGCGTCGGTGAGTCTGCGCAAGATGCTGCTGGAAAGCTGCA
>JBAXUS010000325.1:0-5055 GCA_037129555.1 Planctomycetota bacterium | reverse complement strand
ATCTGGTTCGCGAAAGCGCTGGTATCGACCGGTCGTTGCAAGGCGTCATCGGCGAGGGTCTCGTCGCTGACGAGAGCCTTGAAGCGATTGTCAAATTGCTGCGCTCCGAATTCCGCCGCGTTGAAAAACGCCGCTCCAAGTGCGCCGCGTAATTCCGTTGGATCCAGCGCAGCACCAGCGCGCAAATCAACACAACTTCGCCGCGCTGCGTAGCGCGGCGGCATTTTCGTTCCCATTTTTAAGGAGGCCAACACATGGCCGTCACCGTTCGTCACGGCGTGAATCAACTCACGCTCAACACCCTGGCCGGTAAGACTGTCGCGGAAGTCCGCGAAGAGGTCGCCAGCCTGCTCAACATCCCTGCGTCGTCGCAGGTCCGAATCAACGGAGCGGTTGCCGATGACATCGACATCGTCGGCGAAAACGCGTCCGTTGAGTTCGTGAAAGTCGCCGGCGAGAAAGGCGTGGTCGGCTGCTCAGCGTGAGCAGCGGCCCTTCTCGTTCGGATTTAAATCCGCGGCGCGCCCTGCCTCCTTCCAGCGGGGCGCGCCGCGCTTTATTTGGAGCATTCCAATTATGGCCACTAAAGAAAACAAATTCCTGACCATCGACGGCGACATGGTTCGTGTCGAAAAGCGCATCATCGAACGCACCGTCAGAACCACTGATTTTCTGGCGGAACTGGCGCGGCAGCAGGCGGTAGATACAGGATTGCTGCCATCCAACTGCCGCCTGATGTCGCGCGTCTTCGACAAACAAAATCGTACACGCACCATCTACGTCATTGAATTTCAGCCCGGCCTACGAACGATCCAATTCTCACCGGAGCGCCAGTCGCCGGACATCCGCGAATTGAAATTGTCGTGGCCGCGCACGCTCTGGTTTGTGCGCTGCATTTTCGCGCCCGGACAAAACACCACGATTGTCGAAGATGTTTGGCCAGCGAGCATCGCTCAAACACTGGACACATCCCTGTTGGACACGCCGCTCAGCCAAATCTTGATGCCGAATATTTACGATTCCGGAAACGGTGCGGTATGCCTGGGCAATCTTTCAGTGGCGGACTCGCAACCGATTCATCAGCGCATCGACAAGATTCTGGCGGAGATTCTCAATTCGCTTTGGAACACCGACCTGATGCCGCCCTTCAAAGACACCGGAATTGAAAGCCTGGATGATTGGGCATTGCAAAGCGCGACGAACCCGGAATTTCAAACGCAGATTCACTTCCCTCCGCATGCCTGGGAAACACTCGGCGGAATGCTGCGGCATCTCGTGGAGGCCGGCTCATGAGAACCGGTTCATCTGATGAAGTCGGCGATTTGGCGTGCTCTGTTTATGAAGCGGTCTTCCGCGAAACCGAGTCTTTTCGCGACGGCAACGTGGGCGCTGATCTCGCGTACCTGTTGGGCGCGATACTCAAGAATACGCCGAATGACGTCCGGCTTGATTGCGAAAACGAAGGCGCGCACGAGGGAATTCTTGCGGCTCTAACTGATGCGTTTTTGCCGGAACATGCAGTATGGAAATTCGTTCAGCGCGATACATCTGCCTCGCCAGAGCTAGCTGCGCAAACACGCCGCTCGCGGAATGCTACCTCTAAAGTTGAATTCAATTCCATCGACGAGGCGCTGTCGCGTTGTCGTGACACTGAAACAAAATCCCTCGAAGAATTCCTGGATTTGATGCTCGACGAAGACCTCGACGTGCTGGCGCAACTTCCCGGCACGCCGGGGCAAGTGCTGTCCGCACAATTCACATATTACATTCGCTCGTCGGTCAATTTGACCGAAGCGTTGAAACGCAATAAAGCAAATTCACAACCCCTCATCGAAACCATTCACCGGCTGCCCGAAATCAAAAAGCGCCGCCGCAACTCAAGGAGCAATGATCATGATCTCGCTGCATCCGATTCCGAAGCCGCCACCTGACCAGCGCGCTGCGTTTCCCCCAGACAACTTGTGTTTCTTGGCAGGCGCAAACGGCTTGTTCAAGCAAGTGCGCAATGACTTTTATTCCGCTCGCGTCAAAACCGACGAGGTCGCCGGTCTGGCTGAATTGAAAGATGAAGCATCGTTGAACGTCCCGGCACTGCCGCTGGATTTATTCCGGCGCGTAGAATCGTTCTTCGCTGCCGTATTCGAAAAATATCGCAGCGAAGCGGTCGTACTGCTCCGGTGCAACCCGACATTGCGTGAATGGCGCGTCGTCGTACCACGCCAATCCGTGCGCGGACTGCGCGTGTCGTACGATCTTGCCACATTGCCGCCGGCACCGGAGGGCTTTGAACTCTTCGGCACAATCCACAGCCACGCAGACATCAGCGCATTCCACAGCGGCACCGACGACCGCGACGAAATCCATTTCGATGGCCTGCATATCACCATTGGCGATCTCGACAAACCGTCGCGCAGTTACGCATGCCGTTGGATGCTGGCCGGGCGAGCATTCACCACGTCCATGGCGGAAGTCGTCGAGAGTCCGCCGCTGCCTCCCGCCGATGATGAATGGCTCGCTCAGGTTGTCCACCTCGAGCGGATGAAGGAATCTGCTCCTGTACAGCCGAAAGCGGAAGAGCAGATCAAAACCAATCTGCTCGAAGATCTCGGAGCCTGGTCTGATTTTTATGGCCAAGAGTTCGAGAACCGCGAAGATCTCAAGGATTACCTGCTGCATCTGCGTGAAGAAATAGACGAGCACCTGGCCGAATGTCATTCCATCCCATAACTTTACCTGGAGAAAATCATGTTACGCAATATCCGCGTGATCACAGTGATCGGCTGCGGCGGGATCGGTTCGTGGCTGCTCCCGCCACTGCTGCGCTTTTTGAACGCAGAACGCTTCGCCGGTGAAATCCACCTTTGGGACGGCGATCATTTTTCAACCGGAAACTCCGAACGCCAAGAGTTCGATCCCGGAGCGCTGGGACTGCCGAAAGCTGAAGCGCTGGTCGAACATTTCAAACTGCTATTTCCTGTGTTGCGCCTGCGCGAACACAATATCTATGTGTCGGATAAAAACATTCACGACGCAGTTAGCGAATCATCATTGGTCATCAGTTGCGTGGACAACCACCCCGCCCGCGCGTTGATTGAACGCCGCGCCATTCAGTTGCGCGATTGCAATGTGCTTTCAGCTGGCAACGAACGATACGATGGCAATGTCCACGTGTTGCTCCGCGCCGCTGGCAAAACGCTGACGGTTTCCAATCTCGAACGTCATCCTGAAATCGCCACGGCCCGTGGCGGCGATCGCGCCAAGCTCGGCTGCGAAGACCTCGTGTCCCAGGGCGAAACACAGTTACTGGTCACCAATTTCGTCGCCGCCGCCGCGTTGTTTACAGCATTCCACTTGCTCTGGAACCATGGCCAGCGCACAGGACGGCGGCGGCATATTGGTTTGCCTCAGGAAGTGTTCTTCGATGCCGCGTCGTGCGCCATGTCACTGGTCACGGCGCAGCGGGAATGAGGAGATCGATCAATGGCCATTCTCATTCTGAATCCAACTTCTCTCGCTCGAGCGTGTGACTCTGAAGCAGAAATTGAAATCCCCGATTTGGACGTCAAAGACAGTCGCGAATACTACGACCAATTCGATGGCGACGGCGTTTGGATATCCAGCTACATCGGCTTTCTTGAAAAGGCCGTCAGAGAGCGCTGCCATTTGCGGCAGTTTGAATTCACCGACGCGGATGCTGTCCGCAAAACTCTGTTCGATGAAATCCCATCCGACCACGTCCGTGCGCTGCTGATCGAATTCACCAACCGGCATTACAAAGATTGGCATGAGTCTGATGTAAGCCTTCCTGATTACGACGATGTGCGTTCAGATTGCAGGAGCTTTTGCGACGATTGCGAATATGCCTACGAAAACACCTATGGTACTTACGATGGCCCGTCGGCAGATGACGTCGATGCGGACGAGGACGAGCTTGATCAATTGGTCAGCAAGCAGGAACGGCTCGAACGCAAGCGTCGAAACCGCGAGCGCGATGCCGAACGACAGCGACGCCAGCAAGCACAGTACGACGCTGAAAGCGAAGTCGTGGATTCAGAATGGATTTGTGACACCGACTGCGATTCATTCCTCGATCACGTCAGCAGTGAGTACCGCGACGCTTTCGACGGGAACATCCCCGCGCTTGAACAGCGCTTCAAAGAGTTCCTGATTGAACGCGGCGAGAAAGATTTCCCGCCGCTGATCATCGAACTGGCGCGGAATCGTCAGTAGTCAATCCAAATATTTTTAAAGGAGGTCCCATGAAACGCGAGGGCGAAATCGTTCTGACCATCCGTGAGGATGGGACGGTACGCCTGCAAATCGTCAACAACGACAGTCCCGGCCACGGCGAATTGTTGACACCATTTGAGCAACTTTTGTCCGATGGCGACGCGGCACGTGTACACGCACACCGACACGACCACACACATACGCAACACGCTCATCTCCGGGACGGAGGTGAGCTCAAATGAGTTGCTACAGCATCGTGACACTTCAATTGGCACTCAAAGCCACGCCTGACGAAATCCTCGAAGCCGCTCGTGCGATGAATCTCACCGTCTCGCAAAAAAGCGATCTCGTCATTGTTGCCGGAGTCGTTCAATTCAACCGCACATCCACGCAGTCTGCCTGGAGCATTAACGCCCCAAGCAGTTTTGATTCAAAACGTCTTCAACGCGAACTGGCCCGCGCCAAAGCTCTGTCTGAGGCGCGGCGTCTGGGATATCGCGTCACGCGGGAGGAGCGGCAGGATGATCGCATTGTCCTGCGGCTCGCCGTTCGCTGATTTTCCATTCACCCACAATACACAAGGAGGAGTTCCATGCACGTCTTTGCCCACGCCGGGCATCCCCATGATTTTTTCGCCGGTCTTGTGATCGGCGCAATTTTGTCCGCAGTGTTCCTGTTAATGCGGATCATCTCCCGGCGCACGTAAGCGTCGCCGACTTTTTTCGGAGACATTCGTGAAAATACTCAATCAAATCGGGACTGTCTTTTTTACAGACAATCTCGCTGCCGTCACCACAGAACGCGTTCGCTCGGCTCTTGTGGCAT
>JBAXUS010000324.1:0-5065 GCA_037129555.1 Planctomycetota bacterium | reverse complement strand
ACACTCCCGATTCGATTCACGTGCTTCGGCAAGCGCCTTCATCAAGAAATCGCCTGTTTCACGCTGCTCCTCTGCGTCCCCTTCTTCAAAACTTTGCAAAACTTTAAGCAACCGCTCGTTGCGCTTCTTCAATTCCTCGGGCGAAATCCTCAGCCCCGGTTGCCGATCATAGATCGTCGGCTTGTGCGTTAGCGTGCTCATGTCAAATCCTCCCGCGATGCTCTCGACCGATTCCCACACTATCACGTAATGAACCACTTCCACATTAAATCCTATCACCTTCAGGGCATGATCCCATTTCAAAACCCTTAATTCCCAGCCTGCTTCAGCGAGTCTTCAATCCGTTATAACTGGCATCGACTTCGTTATCTCTCTAAGCCAAAATCTCCTTAATAACCCGGCTTTCGCCATCGATCTGCGTCAGGCGCTGTTGCAACCCTTGGAAATAGAACGTCAGCTTGTCGTGCTGCAAGCCGAGCAGGTGCAGGATGGTGGCGTGGAGGTCGCGGATTTGAACCGGGTTTTCCTGGGCCTTGAATCCGAAATCGTCGGTCGAGCCGTACACCGTGCCGCCTTTGATTCCGCCGCCGGCCATCCAGACGGTATATCCATAGGGACTGTGGTCGCGGCCATCGTTGCCCTCCGACGTTGGCGTGCGTCCGAATTCGCCGCCCCAGATCACGAGCGTCGAATCCAGAAGGCCGCGCGCTTTCAAATCAGTGATCAATCCCGCGATGGGCTTGTCGATCTGTTTGCCGTTGCGCAAGTGTTTTGCGTCATTTCCGCCGTGCGTGTCCCATCCGTCGCCGCCACCGCCATGGTACAATTGGACAAATCGGACGCCGCGTTCGACCAACCGCCGCGCATTCAAGCATTGCGTTCCGAACGGGCGCGTGACGTCGTTGTCGAGGCCGTAGAGCGCCTTCGCCTCCGCCGATTCGGTGGAGAGATCCACGGCTTCAGGCGCGGCGGATTGCATGCGATACGCGAGCTCGTACGCAGCGATGCGCGCGGAGAGATTGCTGTCATCTTTTTGTTGCGCGAGGTAGCCCTTGTTGAGCTGCTGCGAGAAATCCAGAATCCGGCGCTGGTCCGATCCGCTCATCGCGTCGGACTTGTTCAGGTACAAAATCGGCGCGCCTTTCAAACGCAATTCAGTCGCCGAATAATCAGCCGGAAGGAAGCCGTTGCTGTACGTCAACGGCCCGCCTTTTAACGGACCATCGCGCATCACGACGTAACCGGGCAGTTTCTCCGACACCGATCCCAGCCCATACATCGCCCACGCGCCGAGGCTCGGACGCCCCATCAATCGCGTGCCGGAATGCGCGAGGTACAGCGCCGGAGCGTGATTGAATTCGGTGTGATAACAGCTCCGCACGACGGCCATTTCATCCGCAACTGTCGGAAGATGCTCAAAAATATCGGAGATTTCAATCCCGGATTTTCCACACTTTTTAAACGTTCGTTTGCTCGCGAGCACTTTCGCTTCGCTGGCTTTGGTGAACTCCAATTTCAGATTTCCAAAACTGGGCGGCAGCGTCTGTCCCGCATATTTTGCAAGCAGCGGTTTGGGATCGAACGTGTCCACCTGACTCGGCCCGCCGTGCATGAAAAGTGAAATGACCGCTTTCGCTTTCGGCGCGTGATGCGTGGCCTTTGGAGCCAGCGGATTGTCAGCAGCCCCAGCCTCGCGGCTCAGCAAATCCATCAACGCTAAAGCACCGATACCCATCCCCGCAGTGCTGAGAAAATCGCGCCGGGACGATCCGCATGTTGGGAGCGTGCCGGGATGCTCAATTCGCATAAATAAACTCCGTCGTATTCATAATCCCCAGGCAGAAATCAACCAGCGCGGCAGCGTGCGGGTCGGGCGTTTTGGATTTCGAGTGCGCGGCCTCGGAGTCAGCGATAAACTTCACTGCGATCGCGAGTTCGGTATCAGCCACGTCGCGCGAGTAGGCCAGTCGCCACGCGAGGCGCACACATTTTTCAACGTCTGCTCCAGCGTCGCGAGTCAAGCGCGTGGCCATCGCCTGCGCCTGCTCGCCGACAATCCGATTATTCAACAGCGTCAGCGCTTGTGCTGGGACAGTAGTGGTCTGACGCACCGGGCAGCTCACCGCGTTGTTCGCCGGGTCGAACGATTCGAAGAACGGGAAACGGAACGAGCGGCGGTTCAGAATGTAAATCGCGCGCCGATTTTGGTCGGGCGTGACCGGCCATTTCTTTTCGCGCTTCATCGAGATTTCGTACATACCCTGCAATTCTTCATCCGACAATTTCGGCACAAAAGGCTCGCCGAAAGCTTTGAGATCAAGCGTTCCCGCTGTAGCGTGAAGATGATCCCAAACTTCTTCCGCTTCCAAACGTCGCCGTGGAAAACCGCTTAACAAACGGTTCTGCGGATCCACCGCGACCGCTCCTGCATCGCGAACCGCCGATTGCCGATACGTCGCAGACATCACAATGGTGCGATGCAGGTGCTTCAAACTCCAACCGTTTTCGACAAGTTCAGTGGCGAGCCAATCGAGCAATTCAGGATGCGACGGCGGCAAGCCCTGAGTTCCAAGATCATTGGGAGTAATCGTCAATCCCTGACCAAAATGCCACTGCCAAACGCGATTGGCAATGACGCGCGCGGTGAGCGGATTCTGAGGTGCGACCAGCCATTTCGCGAGTTGCGCACGGCGTTGTTTGTGTTCTTCCGGACCGGAAGGAAGCGGTCCGCCCCCGGGCAAAAACGCGGGGAGAGCAGGCGAAACCTGGCCGCGCGGTTTCGACAATTCACCGCGTGTCAGCAAGCGGATCGGCGTAGGCTTTTCAGCGTGGCGCAGAATTCGGAAGGCGTCGGTTTCATTCTTCTTCCAAGGCTTTTTGTTGCGGATTTTGTCCCAGGTTTCGCTCGCCGCAAAAATTGCCTCCATACCGAAATAATCGCGCTGACTGATCGGATCGTATTTATGATTGTGGCAATTCGCACACCCAACGGTCAGCCCCAGCGCGACCTCGCTCAGCGTATTCACCTGGTCGGTCCGGCGAGTGTACTCAAGAATGTCGGGGAACGCGTCGAGTGCGTTAGGCCACTCACCCAGCGTCCACACCGCGACTGCATCCTGCATCGCGTCCGCGCGGTCCGGCCACAGTTCGTCGCCCGCGACCTGCTCCATCAGGAAACGTTCATAAGGCGTATCGGCGTTGAAACTCCGGATCACATAATCGCGATACCGCCAGGCCTGCAAATAATAGATGTCAGTTTCTCCGCCACCCGATTCGGCGTAACGCACAACGTCGAGCCAGTGCCGGGCCCAGCGCTCGCCATAGCCCGGCGAGGCGAGCAGTTTTTCAACGACATCCGCAAACGCGCTCAGACGCGAATCGGCTAAGAACGCGGCCAGCGCGTCCGGCGTCGGCGGAAGACCAGTGAGGTCAAACGTCACACGCCGCAGAAGTGCTTCTTTCGCTGCCGGTTGAGTGGGAGCCAATTTAGTTTCGTCGAGCTTCGCGAGAATAAACGCGTCAATCGGATTCGCAATCCATGCAGCGTTTTGCGGAGCAGGAACAGCAGGTTTCTTAAGCGATTTAAACGACCAATGCCCCGCCACTTTCACCGCGCGCGGATCCGGTTCGTCGGCGCTGGCCGGCCATTCGGCACCATGGTCGATCCAAGCACGAAGAAGGCCGACCTGCTCGGACGTGAGCCGCTCGCCTTTCGGAGGCATCGCGGTGTCATCGTTCAATGCAGCGACACGCGCGATGATCGGACTGATCGCGCTCTTTCCGGGGATGATGCACGCGCCCTCGTCGCCGCCATCCATCGCCCGAGCGCGAGTCGCCAGCGACAATCCACCTTTATCTTTGCTCATCCCGTGGCATTCGAAACAAAATTTTTGGAATATGGGTTTGATCTCGCGCGCAAAATCAACGGCCCGAGACGCGGCGGGAGGGAGTCGCGAGTCGATGCTGCCCGCTGCGAAATGCGCCCGAACGCGCTCGGACGACAAGACACGCGGATAAAATGCGAGCGCGGCGATTTCGCCCTTGAAGAAGCTCCCGCCTTTTTCGATTGTCTCCCCGCCAAGTTGAATCGCGCGGGCATTTTTAATGGAGGCGCCTGAGTCTTTTTTCGACGCGCACACCGAGCCGTCGATGTACAGCTCATTTTGTCCGGACGACGAGCGCGACCAGACAGCGTGATGATAGCGCCCGTCATTAAGGCCTTTCGGCGACTCCAGCGTCATGTCGCCGCCGCCTTTTGAGCCGACCAACACGACGAGCCGCCCCTCATCCGAACCATCGGTCGAACTTGCACCCAGAATTGTCCAGTCGCTGGAGCCCGGCCCCGGCGTGGCTTTGGATAATAACGTCGCGCTGCCCGGCCACATTTTTTTGCTGAACGGCTGAGTTGTGCGGAACCAGAATTCGACGCTGGTGTCATCCGCATCAAAAACAACGTGATGCGGAATATCGAATCGTCCAGTTCCATCAAATCCCGCCGCCCGAGCGTTCACTCCGCTAGGGCCAGCAGCCGATTTCACAGCGTGAGTATAAATGCCTTCTGGCCCTGACTTCGCAGCGCGTGCTGCGTTACGAGCTATTGATCCGTCTTGAATACTCGCCTCGTCTAAACGAAAATAGACACTGGGACTGTCGGCAAGTACTTCGCTTGTATATGCGGAGAAAGGCAACTCTGCCGAATACAGCCCGCTAGCGAGCATTACCATCGACGCGGCAAAAACACGGCACATCTGTTTCATGTTTATTCGAAGCACCAGTCGCACCCGCCATTCGTTTTGAAATCAAATCGCACGTATTGGATACTCCGGGACGACATACTTATAATGGATGAATATCGATTAAGTTATTCTCGCGATATTCCGTGTTCAAATTCTCTAAATCGCCTATCGTCAGATCGCGCGTCAGGTGGTCCGAATCAATCTCAATTCGGGCTCCCACACAATCACATCGTGCGCACAAATCACATTTCAATGCACTAATCCTTGAATTCATACACCCTCACATAACCCTATTTCACCCAAACACAAAAAAGCCTTCATTGATTTCT
>JBAXUS010000323.1:0-5125 GCA_037129555.1 Planctomycetota bacterium | reverse complement strand
TCTGAGAGATCATCTGTGGCCATCCTTTTTCATGTCCTCAACGTGAATGTCTTCCGCAATCTGCCGGACGATGAGCGACACAAATATTTTTCGTTGCAACGCTCGCATCGATTGTGCAAGCTGACCTTCCATTTCTGGTGTGAGGTCGGTGGGAAACGCGACCTTTCCATCGGCAACAAGGCTGGCGACTCGGGGGATCTCTACTTCTTGTTTCGGAATGCCGTCGGGCATCCGGGCCTCCTTTCAGGGACGCACGATCCCCATCCTGCTGCGTGGCGTGTTCGATGGCTTTGATGTTTTTTTCGGCAGCGAAATCGCTGAAGTGCGATAGCGCCGCGCTGTAGCGTTCGCGAGAGCGCAGCGCCAGTCCTTGAACGTCACGCGTGAATTCGATGAACGCCGCGACCATTTCAGCCGGCGCAATGCGTTGGAACCCCAGCGGCGATGGCCGGCCCTCTTGAAGCGATCCGGCGACTTTATGCGCCGTCGCCCGTGCGGCGGCGAGATTGCCTTCAACAGGCCGCCGAATGCTCTTGCCGTTCTCGCAAAAATAAAGGTAGTGGGTCAAGCCGCGCTTGTAGGATGGTCACTTTGCCGACGCGCTCGACGTTGATGTCACGGGTGTGCCCCGTTTCGGTCTGACCGGTGTGTTTCTCTCTGGGCATGTGAAAGTATCTCCCTGCCGATGTGAAACCTTTCACAAAAGTTTTCACAAATGGACTTTCGAGAGACTAGTCGAAACTTTAATGATAGTTAAGTGTTGAGTTTACAAAAATGGCTAAAAACAAAACGGAGAGAGAGGGATACTCTGAAGCAGTTTTTACGCGATCAATTTTTACTATAGTACCCTATGAAGCCTGAAAAGTCAAATTGCCGCCAAGTTTCCCTCCCACGCCACAAAACCGCCACAAGTGCTTACGGCAACCAGTTAGTATCTCCTGTCATTCCATGCCGCGTGATATGCGGACGAAGAGCCACCGACTCTGCGGTCTGATCAAGTATCCAGCCTGCTCTGGCACCCACGTCGCTCATGGCCCGTTCCAGCACCCGCGCGTCGTTCGGTTTGTCGCCACGACCCGCTTTAATCTCCAGTGCAATCCGGGTCGAGCCGTGTTCGATCACCAGATCGATTTCGGCACCATCTGCCGTGCGCCAAAAAAAGAATTGAGCGTGGGGATGCCGCAGTCGTTCACGCCGAATAACATCCTCAAGCACGAAAGTCTCCCAACTGGCTCCAAATACGGGATGGTTGCGAACATCATCGAGCGTGTCCAGATTCAACAAGTGATGCAGCAATCCCGTGTCTCGCAGATAGATCTTCGGCGCTTTGACCAACCTTTTGCCCACATTGCGAAAATAGGGCTGCAAACGTCTGATCATGAATGTTTGTTCAAGAATATCCAAATACCGGCTGATGGTGTGGTACGAAACTCCGAGCGATGCACCCAACGATGATGCATTCTGCATACCACCCTGGGAATGCGCCAACATTGTCAGCAGGCGACGCATAAAAATCGGATCAGATTGAACGCCCAATTGCGGGAGATCCCGCTCGAGAAATGCGCGCAAATACGCTTCCCACCAATCGCGAAATTTCCCCCGCAGGGCGTCAGGAAACCCGCCGCGCAACCACACATCGGTCCAGCGTTTCTTGGGCGAACCAGGCGCAACTTCCGCCACGGTGAGCGGATCAAGTTCGAGCATTGCCGCTCGCCCGGCTAAGGACTCGGACACATGCTTGATCATTGAGGGCTGCGCCGAGCCCAGCAAGATGAACCGCCCATTTTTGCGGCGCTGACTGTCGATCATGCCGCGCAACACCGCAAACACCTCCGGCACGCGCTGAACTTCGTCGAGCACCAGCGTGCGAGCTCCGCCGACAAAACGGCTTTCCAACTGAAATTGAGGATCGTCTGAAAATTGCATTCTCGTGCTCGGCTGCTCAAGGTCGACGTATGGAGCGGATGGAAACGCTTTGCGCGCCAGTGTCGTCTTGCCAACTTGGCGCGGCCCCACGATCAGCACCGCTGGAAACTGGCGTGCGAGGTTCTTAAGTCGAGCGGCATGAAGGCGATTCCACATAGGCCGTATATTAGAAGTATACTTTCTAAAATCAAGCCTATTACTTGCACGAAACAAAAATCCAATCACTTCCAACGACCATCAAACTCATCCAGCTTCTTCAACCTGGGGCGATGTGATTAGAGACTCTCGAAACATTTTATGACTCCAAATACATGGCCGATTGCTTCAGCCACCAACAAATCCCGAACTGTCCTTTCGCTGCGAAATCTTCGCTACTTTCGGAGGCAGGCGATATTGCGGTGCGTGGCTTTATTGAGCCACTATGCGCGCGAGTCGGCAAAATCGGGCGGATCGGCTGCCCGCCAAATAATGCGCTTCGAATCAAAGTTTTCAAACGGGGCGCTGCCGACGGCTCATTTCTTTTATCGCTTCACCGTCTTCGACAACAAATACGCCATCAAATGATTGAACTCCTCTGCCGGGATCGCGTCAGCCATCCCGTCGGGCATCAACGACAGCGGCGTCTCGCGAATCTCTTTGATCTCGTTTTTCGCCAGGCTTGTCTCCACGCCTTTTGAATCAGCAAAAACAATCTGCGCACCTTCTTCCCGTCGTTTGAGTCCGCTGTGAACCGAACCGTTCGCAAGCTTCACCATGCTCATCCGAAACGCGCTGTCCACATTGCGGTTGGGATCAAGCACGTCCTCCGCTATGCGCTCAAGGCCGCGCGCTCCGACGCCGTCCAGTTGCGGACCGATGAGCGCGCCCTTGCCATCGATCTGGTGACACACCATGCAATTCTTCTCAAAAACTTTCGCCCCCAATTCCGCCGATGATTTTGCCGAGCTGAATCCCTTGACGCGCGCGTCAATGAGCTTCTGCAAGTGCTGGTCAGCGGCGGGAAGTGCTTTTGTCAGCTTTGCGATCCGCTCGTCCAACCCATTCATTCTCAGTTGCGCCAGCCGGTCCTTCACAGCCTTGTCAAAGAGCACGCGCGGTGACGCCTTGCCCTCGGCGATTGCGCTCAAAAGCGCTTCCGCGCTCTCAAGCCGGGCGCTCAAGGCCAGGGCGATTTTGGTCTGCAGTTTGTCATGCGCGCCGCGCATGGCCTCAATTAACGGGCCACGCACTGCCGCGGCATCGGACGCGCCCAGCACCTCCGCCGCGCGTTCCCTCAAGGCATTCAATTCGGCGGGGTCTTTGAGCGCCGTCAAAAACTCCGCCGCGTGTTTCGCCGGATCGATCAGCACCAAAGCCGTCGCGGCAGCGCCCCTCACGGCTTCAGTGTTCTTTTTGTCGCGCCAAACCGCGCTTGCCCGCGATTCAAATTCAGCCAGCTTGAATCGACCGGCCAGTTCCATCGCGCTCTGCAATTTACGCGCATCAGACAATCCATTCGATTCCGCGATCTCCACCTTCCCGGAGCTATCTGAAGCGGCAAGCACCCGGCCCAGCAATTCAACGGCCCAAGCGCGCGCGTCCGCGCCAACAACCAGGCCCCGGCGCGCGGCGCCGTCTTGCAGCGCCTTCAGTATTTCCAATTGAGCCGCGTCGTCGCTGCCCATTTTCCGCGCCCGGACGACAAACGCATCCACCTGCTCCGAGGGCAAAAACTTGATTGCGTGCTGCACATATCTCGCCACTTCCGCAGCGGGCGCTTTCGATGTTTCCAAAAAACGCGCAATCACCCCGGCCGCGTCTTCGCTCTGCGCGCCCAGCGCGACGCCCGCGAGCGCCTCCAATTCCTTGGCGTCAAGCGGAGGATTAAGGCTGGCCAGTTTTTCCCCGCTTCCCTTTCCAAGCAAATGATTGCGCAACGCCATTCGAACCACATGAATCAAGTGCGTGTCCGACGCGTCACTGGCGCTTTTCAGCGCCAGCAACGGACGAATGTTCTCGACCGAAGGATGGCGTCCCAGCGCGTCGGCTGCAGCCCGCCGAACCCAGGCATCGGAGTCCGCGAGCGCCAAACGGCAAATGCCGTGCTGCGAGTCAGAAGCCTTTTCAAGCTCCGAGACCGCCTTCATCGCGTGCGCGCGAACAGTCCGGTCGCCGTCGGTCGCGAGCCCGGCCAGCGCTGCCTCCTCCAATTTTTTCAAATTGAACAGCGTCCACAGCGCGCAGATTTTTTGATTCGGCGTTCCATTCATTAACGCGGCTTTGCATGGCTCTACAGCCTCCGCGCCAAGCCGATCAACGAGCTGCGACATGGCGAGCATGCGCAAAGTCAGGTTGGCATCGGCGGTCACCGCAACCAATTCTTCCGCAGATTTTCCGCTGAGATCCGGTGGCCGTTTGTCAGCAACGGGTTTCTCGGGCGATCCTGTATAGACGATGCGCCAGATTCGCCCGCGCTCTCGGTCGCGGCCTGGATGAGTCAGCGGCACCTCATAATGGCCGATGATGCGGTTGTAAAAGTCCGCGACATACAGCGCGCCGTCCGGACCAAGCTGCAGGCACACCGGACGGAACCACGGATCGCCCGCGCTTAGGAAATCAGGCTGTTCCTTCGCGATCCGCGTCGCGCCGGAATCAACAAGCAGATCCTGGTTGACCTTGCACGTCATTACGTTTCCAGAGAACGCGTTGTTCCGAAACTCTTCGGGAAAGCGCGTGTCGGAATAGATCACGATTCCGCCGATCGCCGTTGAGCCGTGCGAGTGCTGCATCATTTCCGGGCCGAAACCGAGGCCGTCGTCCTTCTTCCCGAAGCTCGGATAAAATGCGCCCCGCAGCAAATGATAAATCGGCTTTGAGTGGCAATCGGCCGAGTACAGGTTGCCGAATTCGTCGAACGCCAATCCGAACGGATTGACCTGCCCCCAGGTGTACTGCTCCACACGCGAGCCGTCCGCGCGGATGCGGTAGGTGTTTCCGGAATTCATTGTGATCTCGGAGCCGTCCGATCCTTTGATTGTCGAGATGTTGTTGAAGCCGTGTGTGCCGTAAATCCAGCCATCGAATCCGCGCACAAAATTTCCGGTCATTCCATGCGTGTCGCGGTCGTAGCTGAAACGCCCATACAGCACCGAGCGTTTGTCGGACTTCAGGGCCGCGCATGAGCCGGGCGCGACATGGGTGTCTTCAAAATAATGAATGT
>JBAXUS010000322.1:0-5152 GCA_037129555.1 Planctomycetota bacterium | reverse complement strand
ATAGAGTTGTCCAGTGGGTTGTCCACTGGCTGAATGCGATTTAAGTCATACGAGGAAATGATGTTAAAGGGCCAGAGCCGAATTCGTTCGACTCTGGCCTTTTTTGTTTTCGCTCGATGTAAAAAGAAATGGCAACGGAATCGGTTGCCGGGCCGCGAAGAGCGCGCATTCCGGCTCTTTCTCACTTTCCGTCGTATTTACGAATTGCCTCCACCGCTGGCGCGTATCCTTGCGCGGCGGCTTTGCGAACCCATTTAATTCCTTCGTCTTGATTCGATGGAACACCCCGTCCTTCGACGTACATGCCGCCCACGTTGTTCTGACCTTCTGCGCTTCCATGTTCGGCGGATTTTAAAAACAATTCAAATGCTTTCGTGTCGTTTTTCTTAACGCCCAACCCTTCGCGATATAGAACTGCAAGGTTGTATTCACCATGGTGATTTCCTTGATCGGCAGAACGTTGGAACCAAACACTAGCTTTTGAGGGGTCTTTCGCTCTGCCTCGACCTTTGACATACAATACTCCGAGTGTCCATTGAGCATCTGGGTGACCATGATTGGCCGCTTTCTCTATCCATTCAAATGCCTTAACATCGTCTTTTTCAACCCCTACTCCGTTTGCGTACATTAGTCCACGTTGATATTCGCTTTCAAAGTCCGCGGCAGTCAGCTTCTCCGTCGAGGGCTTGCCCCCATTCATGTTCATGTCAACGAATCGTACATGAAAGCTATTTTTTGCTTCCACCAATTCGACCCTGAGGTTGGGCACAAGATCTTTGAGTCGATCGCGTGAACTTGAAATTTGCGTCAATTCTTCGACAGGCAAAGGAACGCCTTGATGACCTAGTTTTTTCAGCTCCGTGTTCAGACGCTCTGCTTCTTTCACTTGGTCAATTAACGGCGGCATGTTGAGTTGTTCGACTGCTTGGCGGGCGAGCTGATCGAATTCGTCGGTAAAACCCTTGATCTGATTTTCACGAAGCTTGCCGAGGCCATCATTCAATTCGTCGATAACCCGCTTTCGCCCTTCCCAATCTAAGACAACCAATTTTTGTTCTATTCCGCGCGTCAGTAATCCAGAAGTGGCCTTCCATTCTAGTAGAGCTTTATTCGCTTCTTCCTGAATTACGTGGTCGAAACCGGGCGGCATCACAGCGATCACCTTTTTTAATCTTTCCACTGCACCGAATGCTTGAGCCAAGAGCCCTCTAAGTGTGCGTTCTTTCTCGTCCTCTGCCTTTATCCTTTCCGCGATTATTCGCATTGTATTATCAATCCGCTCACGCTGATAGCCCGTGCGTAACGCGTCGCTCTCTGGCGAATTGAAGAACTCCGCCAATGCTTTCAGATCAGCGGTGGACATCGGTCGATGCGTTGAGTCCGAATTCACGAAAATATCCACGCAGGAGCAAAGCCACGAGTTATACGCGATTTCGAAGACGCTTAATTTCCAAATTTCGGGCATCGCTTCTTTCGACTTTTGGATTGTGTGCGTGGCCTCAATAAGGCCGGTCACACTTTCAATCTTTTCCGGGAGCGAATTCAAGAACGCACGATGTCCCGCAAGGACATTTGGCTCCGTAGACTGCATGTAATCGGTGATCCGCGTCAGCAGATCACCGGCATTCTTTTCCTCGGTTTTGATCGCGACCAGGATCTCTGGAAGGTCCGGCGCGGCGGAAGCCATCTCGTGGATCGTGGTTTGAAGTTCCGAAACGCGCGGTTTGAGTTCAGCCAGTGCTTTGTGCCTGATTATCTCCACTGTTTCCATTTCCGTTACAAAATTGAGGATTTGGGTCCGGCTGGTGATGTTGCCAACTTTGTCGTCCGGTACCGTCAGCGAATCGATTTGCTGTTTGTAGTCGCTCAACTTTTGCGTAATAAGTGTCCCGATGTTCCACGACAGCCACGTCTGAAACGCTTTATTGAACGGGGCCGAGATGGAGCCATTGCTGTTCTTTAAAATTGCTGCGAATTTTTGAAAGCATTGTGCAAGCTCGCCCGCTCTTTTCATCGATTCGGGCAATGCACTGATGGAATCGAAATAGCCACAAGCGAGCGACTCGATTTCTCCCGCCGCCGTCAGTTGAATAATCATTCGTTTAGCTTGAAGACGCGTTTTGGTCGCAGTGGCCTCTGTAACCATGTCTGCGTTGTCCTTCGCTGTTTGGATGAATTCGTCAATGCGCCGAATTGTTCCATCCAAGGACAATCCGAGCGACGAGGTCGCATTGGAGAACGCTTGAAGCGACGCGTGATATTTTCGCCAAAAATCGAGCAGTTCATTCTTCGAATGAATGGTCGGCACTGATGAATCCAGATTGGCCTCAGCGGCATCAATTTTGTTCATTAATTCCCTGCATGCGATTTCGATCTCATCCCAGCGGTTAAAAAGGAATGCGCGTTCGGGATGTTCAAGATTGAACTGTGCCTTTTTCAGTTCATCTTTGAGTTGCATTTGTCGCGTTTTCAATTCGTTTACATCATGCGGCCGCACTTGTTCGAACCATTCGACGTATACCTCTTCTTCCCATTCGCGAAAGGCGTTCCGCATCGTCATTGTCGTTCGTCGTTCGCCAAGGCTCTTAACCGTGAGGGTTACCGTATTCAAATTCTGTATGTCGGCTTTCATCATTTCCGGATCAGCAATCACGGAACATGTCTTGTAGGCCTTCCAATTCACACATTCGTAAATCCCTCGTACACCATCATCTCCAAACCGGCGTTTGACCATGAACCGCAATTCGGATTCTTTTTCTGCGTCCTTCAATTCAGATTCAACTTTGGCAAGAGCTGCATTGAGTCGAGCAACTTCAGTCGTCCATTTGGCGATTTCATTCTGACGTAAGACTTCTTCGTCGGACAACTTCGGAGCCGCGATGGGAGCCGGTTTCTCCGCTACGGCGGGCGCCGTTGGTGTCGGAGCAGGTTGATTTCCAGTTGAAACGCTGCCGGATGCAACTACGCCGACGACTATTCCCACGGCGAGAATAAAAATCGCGCCAACTACAACCAATGGAACCATCAAAGATGATGAATTTTTTGCCATTTCGAATTTCTCCAAAATCGCCCAAAGGGCGATGCGACAAGCCTACCAGCATCTTCACTTAGATGCAATCGAGTCTACCGTTGGGCTTATTTCCGCGCGGAGAACGCTTGTGGCAACGGTTCTGAAACAGTTTTCAATGAGACTATATTTCCTACGAAAACAACGCAACCTCACGCAAGAGGAGCTGGCGGGCAAGGCAAAGTTGCATCCGGGGTACATTTCTGCGCTTGAGCGCGGAACGAAAATCCCAACGCTTGTCACGCTCGATCATCTCGCACACGGTTTGGGTGTTGGAGTTCGTGATTTGTTCGACTTTTCGAATGAGGGAGACGGCGAAATACCTGAGTCGGACGATATTCGGCTATTGTTAAAAAGATTGATGAAGTGCGACGCTAAAATGGTTTCCAAAATCCGAAAAGCCGTCGATGTCCTCACCGATGACATTTGATCAGTATATAGGCTTGATCAATTGGTCTATTTCATACGCCCGTTTAAATCTCCGCCTGTGACTGGGCGGATTGAACAATTCCGTTCGACTTAATGGAAGCTAGGTTTCCATCGGACAGCTCGTGCCGGAAGAATTAAGAAGCGGCAAGTGCTTTCACTTTCGGCAACCGCCCGACGTAAATGAAACAGTGTCTTTCGGAAATGCTGGGCCGCGTGGTTAAACGCGGCCCAGCTTTTCTTCATGGAATTCATCCGCAACGCTTCACCGCGCCACATCCTTCAACACGATCACAATTGGTAATACGCAGCTAAACACCATGCAGCCCGCCCACGCCAGAAAGCAGTACATGAACCAGATGCCGCCCGGTTCATCGTCATCATTCGGCCCGCCCAGCCCGATGAACAGGAACGCCAGGCATTGAATCGACGCCATGGCGATGATGCCCGGTGTACCAACGGCGTAGGCGACGAGGGCAAACAGCGATGCCGTGCCCTGCGTCCCGACTTCCTTCTGCACGTACCACACCAGCGCGCACCACAGCGCTGAAATGAACAGCATGACGATCGGTCTGAAGAATTTCAGAGACATGCGGAACCTCCTGTTTGAAAAAGTGAAATTGATTTGCGTCGAATAACGATGGCGGAGCAATTGACGTGATTACAATTCGTACGCGAGCACCTGAGTTTGGCGATGGAGAAATCCAGAGACCGTCGCGTTCACCAACGTCGCGATCACCTGACACTCGCGTTCCCGGTTACGATACACTGCGATAAGGACGAACGATTCGTGCGCGTCAGCGATCTCCATGACTCCGACAAATTCATCCTCAAATCCAATCGGACGATGCGATATTAGGCGCGTAATTTCGGCGCTCGCCTTCTCATGCGTTGATCGCGACCAGTCATTTACTTTTTCGCCGAGAGCGAATGAGACGGCAACAACGACGCGTCGGGCCAGTTGAGTCGATTCAAATTCACGTCCCGGTCGGATGTGAACAATCGCGCGGAGAAGACCAAAGTCATCAAAAATCGGGAAGCCTCTTTGGGCATTCGTTGACAGCATGATTTATTCCTTCGGTCGCTTGGGACCGCGCCGCGACCATTTCAGTGCTGATTTCAATTCGTGCGCGGCTTCACCGAATAGATGATCTTGTGCTTGGAAGTCAGGGCGCTGTTGTTCGACCAGAAATTTTCCGAGCTTTTCACACGCGGCGGATCCATGCGCTAATGCGTGGATGGCGCACTCGACGGCGTGCGGATAACGATCTTTCATTGGATTCCTCCATTTTTGGAGCGAGCAAAAACGCCGCGACTGTCGCGGCGTTTTGTGACAATGTGTCGGCTGCGATTATTCGCCGGATGCGACCAGCGCGGCGGGTGTGAAGTCCATGTCGAACAAAAAGCCTTGCTGCCAGGCGCGCGGCTCCGGGCGAATGATCGGCGATTTGGGTTTCTTCGACGGTTTGGGAGCGTTCCACGCAGCGCGGGCGTCGATCTTTTTTCCGGCTTCGAGCGTGGTGGCAAGCGCGGCGAGGATGTCGTCGTTTTCGCCGCCGTTCATCATGGCTCGCAACGCGTTGGTATCGAACGTTCCTTCGAGCGCTTGGCTGGCAGCTTCCTTTTCGCCCATGAGGGCCAGTGCCGTTTCTTGGATCG
>JBAXUS010000321.1:0-5179 GCA_037129555.1 Planctomycetota bacterium | reverse complement strand
CGTGCAACTCTCAAAAACAAACTTTACGACCCGTATGTCCGGTTCTTCTGGTGGGCGTTGGATCGTCTTAGAGATAGAGACGGCATTGTTTGTTTTGTGACTAATCATAGTTTCTGTGTCGATCCGATTCCTTTCGACGGGATGCGCAAAAGGTTTGAAGAAGAGTTTACCAGTATCTATCACGTTGATCTTCATGGCAACATCAGGAAAAATCCAAAGCTAAGCGGAACTACACATAATGTATTCGGCATTCAGACAGGTGTTGGTATTACTGTTGCTGTGCGAAAGAGTACGGAATCAACTTTGAAGATCAAATACCATCGCGTTCCGGAAATCTGGAAAAGTGATGCCAAGTTGAGTTGGCTCGCTGATTCGAAGTCCGTTGGCGGTGTCGAATGGAAACCAATCAAACCCGATAAGAATCACGATTGGGTTTTGGCAGGTAATGCTACTGAATACGCGTCATTTATATCTGTTGGAACAAAAGTAGCTACGCTTCGCCAAGGAAAAGAAAAACACACAGTATCGATTTTCGCTCGCTTCGGGCCGGGTGCCAAGAGCAATCGTGACGATGTCGTATATGATTTCTCAGCGGAGAGTCTTTTAAGCAGAGTTGAAGCAATTGGCGAGGCGTATAACTCAGAAGTCGATAGGTATAAGCGTAAGGGAATGGGGAAACGGATTGACGATTTTGTCGACGCATCAAAAGTTAGGTGGAGTAGCACGTTAAAGTTGCATCTTCAAAGAGGCAATTACGTGGCCTTCGATTCAGACAACATCCGGGAATCGATGTGGCGGCCATTTACGAAACGCTTTGTCTACTTTGATCCCATTCTGAATGATCGACTTGGGGTAATGCGTCGGGCGTTTCCTGATGCCACTACCGAAAAAGAAAATATCGTCATTTGCTGCACATCACATTCGCAAATACCATTTGTCGTACAAATATCAAATCGGATCATGAATGAGGCTCCGGGTGGGCGCGCAGGGACTTGCTTCCCCTTTTATGTATACGATGAAGACGGCAGCAACCGTCGCGAAAATATCACTGATTGGTCTCGTGAGCATTTCCGTGAGCACTACAAGAATAAGAAGATCGATAAGTGGGCCATCTTCTATTATATCTACGGCGTATTGCATCATCCCGCCTATCGCGAGAAGTTCGCAGACAACCTCAAACGAGAGTTGCCACGAATACCGTTTGCGCCTGATTTTTACGCGTTCTCTAATGCGGGAAAAAAGCTCGCGAAGCTCCACCTTGACTATGAGAAGCAGAAGGAGTGGAAGTTGTCGTTTGGTGAGACTCCTAGAGTACCGCTATCGTATCGCGTCGAAGACAAAATGCGTCTGAACAAGGACATGACGCAATTAAACGTGAATCCGTCACTGACGCTCTCGGGTATCCCGTCAGAAGTATTTGAATACCGGCTGGGCAATCGGTCCGCACTTGACTGGGTGATTGATCAATACCAGGTTAGCACGGACAAACGCAGTGGAATCACATCCGATCCAAATCGCGCAGATGATGAAAAGTATATTGTCCGTCTGATCGGGCAGGTTATCCGCGTGAGCTTTGAAACCGTTCAGATCGTTAAAAAGTTGCCGACAGAATTCGCCGGCATGCCCTGTTGATAATTCGAAGACAGACGTTCCATTTAAACCACAATGGAGCGCCACTGATATTCAGCACCCAAGCACTTACTTTTCCTTTGTAAGTGCTCCGCCCCATATCCACCCTACTTCAACTTATCCTCCGGCGCTCCAATCACCATGACGCCTTCCGTACCCGCATCTTCTTCGCGAATTCTCATGCAATAGAATGAGCGATACACAAACACGAGTGCGATCAAAAAGAAGAATACTCCGATACCGGTCTTCAAATTCTGATTCGTCATCGTGACCGCAATTTCGACGGCGAGAAGCCCGAAGAGCGTCGTGAATTTGATGACCGGATTCATCGCGACGGACGACGTGTCCTTGAACGGATCGCCCACCGTGTCGCCGACGACCGTAGCGGCGTGAAGCTCCGTGCCCTTCTGGCGCAGATCGACTTCGACGATTTTCTTCGCATTATCCCAAGCTCCACCCGCGTTGGCCATGAAGATCGCTTGGAAGAGCCCGAAGAATGCGATGCCGATCAGGTAGCCGATGAAGAAATAAGCATTGAAGAACGGCAGCGACAAGGCAAAGCAGAACACGACGATGAAAATATTCCACATGCCCTTCTGCGCATAGACGGTACAGATGCGGACTACTTCCTTCGAATCCTTCTCGGAGGCCGTCGTCGCGTCAAGTTTCATGTTCTCCTTAATATAGACGACCGCGCTGTACGCACCGGTGACGACAGCCTGCATCGACGCGCCCGTGAACCAATAGATCACGGAGCCGCCCATAATCAGTCCGAGAATGATCTCGGGCTGCACGATGCTGAGCGCTCCGACGACTTCCTTGAACGGGCCGGGGACACCCGATGCGACTTGGATCTCATAGAGTTTCTGCAGAAGCATAATGATGCCGAACACCATCGTAGTGGCGCCCACGACGGCCGTCCCGATGAGCACTGGCTTGGCCGTGGCCTTGAACGTATTGCCCGCGCCGTCACCTTTTTCCAATTGATGCTTGGCGTTTTCGAAATCAGGCTTGAAGCCGAAATCGCGTTCGATCTCGGCGGCGATACCGGGCTTCCCTTCGATCTGCGAAAGCTCATAAACAGACTGCGCGTTGTCGGTGACCGGGCCGTAACTATCGACCGCAATCGTCACCGGGCCCATGCCGAGGAATCCGAAAGCCACAAGGCCGAACGCGAAGATCGGCGCGGCATACATGAACTTCGCCGGCATCATCGCCAGCAGCGCCGGATTCTGCGAGAAGTAATACGATACCGCCATGAGCAACATGATCACCAGGCCCATCCAGAATGCTGAGAAATTCCCCGCGACGAGGCCCGACAAAATGTTCAGCGACGCGCCGCCGTGCTTGGAACAGTTGGTAACATCCTTCACGTGACGGGAATTCGTGCTCACGAAAACTTTGGTGAATTCCGGAATCACAGCACCCGCGATCGTGCCGCAACTGATGATGACGGACAGCACCCACCACAGCGCAGGTTGCACGCCGGTCTGATGCGCGAGCAAATAATAAGACGCAACAAACGTAATCCCGATCGACACAGCCGACGTGATCCAAACCAGATGCGTAAGCGGAGCCTCAAAATCAAAATCCTTCAGCTTGCCGTATTTGGCCTTCGAGATGACTTGGTTAATAAGGTAAGAGACAAGCGATGTGACGATCATCAACGCTCGCATCACGAAGAGCCAGACAATCAGCGTGGCGCAGAGCGGGGCGTTGTCGACGAGAGCGAGCGCGAGAAACGAAATCAGCGCGACACCGGTCACGCCGTACGTCTCGAACCCGTCAGCCGTCGGCCCAACAGAGTCGCCAGCGTTATCGCCAGTACAATCTGCAATCACGCCCGGATTCTTCGGGTCGTCCTCAGGCAGCTTGAAGACGATCTTCATCAAGTCGGAGCCGATGTCAGCGATCTTCGTAAAAATGCCGCCGCAGATGCGGAGCACCGTCGCGCCAAGAGATTCGCCGATAGCAAAACCGATGAAACAGGGGCCGACAAGTTCCCGCGGGAGGAACACGAGAATACTGATCATGAAGAACAGCTCCACGCACACCAGCAGCAGTCCGACGCTCATACCGGAGCGCAGCGGGATGAACAGCGTGTTGAGCGGGTTGCCCTTGAGAGCCGAAAATGCCGTGCGCGAATTCGCGACCGTGTTGATCCGAATACCGAACCACGCCACACCGTAAGAACCGAGGATACCCAGAATCGACGCAAGCAGAATGACGATGACATGGGCCGCCGAATTATTCGAGAGAACACCGAAATAATAAACCATCGCGCCGCCAATCAGCAGCCACAGAATCGCGAGAAATTTGCCCTGCGTGAAGAGGTACGTTTTGCACGTCTCCCAAATCATGTTGGAGACATCAGCCATCGATTGGTGAACCTGCAGCGCCTTGGTCTGCGTGTATTGCACAAGCCCAAAAACCGCGCCCATCGCGCAAATCAAAATGCCAATATACATCAGCATTTCGCCGCTGACGCCACCCAAGCCATCGAAGCGAACATGCGTGAGATCAGGAATCTTAATGTCAGCTTCACCCGCGCGAAGGACCGACATGACCGACGCGGCCAAAGCAGTCGCGCCCAGTTTCAAAGCAGTGCGGATTTTCATGATGGTTTTGAAGGGTTGAGAGGGTTTAGATAAATGGAGACTTGCAGCATCGTCATCGCAGAAAAAATAGCGTCCTCATCTTGACCACGTTGTGCTACGTGGGGACTTACGACGGTGCCATCGATGAGAGTCATGCGTGACATAATGTAAGTTTAGCCGGTAGCGCTACGCTGTAAAGCGCAACTTCAAAACAGAAATCACATTTTTTCTCAAAACGAAACAATATCAATCCCTGACCAGTCATTACCGTCGCATGCCAGTGCCATCTACACCATTCCCGCTCCGCGCTCCACAACAATCACATCGTGCGCATCCCGAGTATAGCAAGCCGATGCCGTTCCCTCTCCCCTTGAGGGAGAGGGCCGACGAGACAGCCGTTCCGTCTCGCGGGGTGAGGGGTAATCACTGATTAATCCCACGCGCTCCAAACCCTAAATCCCCCGTTCCCACAAAATCACATCGTGCCTTAAGCCGCGTCAGCGGCGCAAGTTCAAATAGCCGTGGTTATAGTGAGCGAAGCGAACAAGCCCACGGAACCGCCACCCCGAATCAATCCAGCAGCGTAGCTGCGAAACGCAACCTCATATGAATCCCCATTCCCACAAAATCACATTGTGCGTCTATTGGCCTGAAGAATAAATCCAATACGATATATTATATACTATTCCGCTGTTGTGAACTTCAATGAAATATCTATTCATACAACGAAAATACTCGTCCAATTTCAATCGAATTTTTAAGAATCCGGTTGGTTTAGGTGGAGCTTAAAGCTATTGGACAAAACCCCCGTACCAAGAAGTACCGCGCAGCCCGCCGCAAGCAGATTGGCGCGGGGGTTTTGTCCGGTAGTGCTTACTTAATTCTTTCAATGCAATTCAACGTCTGTCCCAATCCTGTTCGGCTCGTCCATTGCTATCGAATCCTCTTGCTAA
>JBAXUS010000320.1:0-5181 GCA_037129555.1 Planctomycetota bacterium | reverse complement strand
ACCATATCCAGGTCGAAAAACGAGAGGCTTTCAAGCGAAGAACTTAATGGGGGGCTTCATTTCGGTTACTTCGATTCAATAGTTGCAACGTTGGCGAACGGCTTCACCACGCCGCCGGATTTCAACAATTCCCTGCTTTTATCGTCATGCTTCAAATAAGCATCCCAAAACGCAAGGGCAGCAGCTTTCACGACGTCGGTCGTGCCAGAACTGCGCGCGCCCAGTCCACCTCCGAAAGACAGATGGTTTGCGCCTTCAATATAGACAAGATACTTGTCGCCGTGAGGGCTGAATTTGAAGGGCTCTTTCTTCCAGTCCGAACCTTGGCCGCCGGCACCTTGATCCCGCGATCCGGTTATCGTCATCATCGGCAGTTTGAGACTGGCCCAACTTGTTTCAGTCAGCCCTTGCTGACCGGTGCCCTGTCCGCTGATCGGCAAGATGCAGCGCACACGGGGATCGGCGAAGCTGCGTGCTTTGATTCCGCCCAAGTCGGCAGTTACTCCGCCCATCAGCATGGAAGTATAGGCTCCATAGGAATGACCGCCTACACCAATGCGCTCGGTATCGATGCGATTCTTGAGCGCAGGCACTTTTGCATACAATTGCTCGATGGAGTCCATCACAGCCACCACGTCACCGGTACGGCCTTCAATCTTTGCCGGATCGCTGATTGCTTCAGCCAATCCTCCTCCGGCCCGAAGCGTCCCAATTCCACCCACGCCCTGTTTGTTACCGCTGCGCCCGAAGCCATCCATATGCGACGGGTGAACAATCACATAGCCATGCTCCGCAACAAACTGGCTGATGGCGGAAAAAGCGGTCTTGTCCGCTCCGAAGCCATGAGAAAAAACAATCAGGGGCAACTTCGCGCCGGTATCTGAAAAATACACGCGGCATTCGATGTTCTTGTCCCGCTTGTCGTCACGCAACGTGATATCTTCGGTCTTCACCGCCGCATGGATCGACGATGCAAACGCGAAGATGAAATACAGTAAACTAAAGAGCTTTCCGCGAGGGCTTGGCAACCACGCGGGCATCGATGCGACAGTAATTTTGACCATGGGGCTTGATAACTCCTTGAATTCCTGTTTCGAATGCCGATCTCAGTAGCTGGCGGAAATTTCACCATTTTCAAATCGAGGGTGCGGTAAACGACCACAAATGCCGGTCGCCCATCCAAACGCAGCATCGTGAACGGTTCTTGTCGCATCAACAGATACAATTGTCATGCCAAATAGTGGCGTCGTCAATTCGGAACGCCCTCACTTTGAGACGCGCCCGAATTACGCGTTCCCCTTCAACGGATGATGACTCCCGTTAGTGCGATGGAGACATTTATCTTTGAGCACATCATCGCGCCAAAAAATACTCTCGCGTGCGGGCGTGGGAATCGATGCGATTTACCAGCGGCTTGCCGGCCGTCACGGCCATCGTGGTCTCGTGGCTCAACGCCCCCGGAAGCGGTGTACTGTACAACAACACGTTCTCATCGATCTAATCCTCCGCCGGATCGGCCGACGCGGGATTGCAGATTAATTGGATTGCGTTTTGAGTAAAGTCACGGTGTAGAATACCGAATGAGCTTCTGGGACGCCGGCGACCCGAACGGGGATTGGAACGCGGTGCAGAAGGTGATGGTGGGGGTGTAGGAGGGAACTTATGGCTGTACACTCGAATGATTTCGTTCCGCCATTCAGCTATCCCGCAGCCTTGAAATACAGCGCAGAGGAGCGAATGCTACGTTGCGTTGATCGGGTTAAGCGCGAATTACGCAGCAAAGGGCTATGGGATTTACATATGGTTCCACCGGTTCCGGATAGTGGAGCAAGTGAAGAGGAACTGCGGAAAATGGAATTAGAGTTAGGCGTTGCCTTGCCCTCGGAATACCGATCGTTTCTTCAAAAATGGAAATACTTAATTATTGACGACGGGCTTCATATTTGGGGCTTTAAGCACAAAGGCCTATCAATCGGCTCGCCTTGGGTCTCGGACAAGCATCGTCGCGGAGTTAGGTACTTAGTGTTTGGATATTACTGGGGATTCGCAGATGGTGATCAACTCATGTATGATCTCAGCGATCCTAAACAAAGTGTCGTTGCATACCTGCATGAACACGGGCCGTCATACGAGTCGTTCGCACCTTCATTCTCATTAGCCTTATGGCGTATGGTTGAGGAATGGGCCAACCGAGAAGAATAGTCTCTGCTGAATCGCCGCACGCAGCTGAAGGGCCAGGCATGCTCATGCGTTTGATCGTCGTTTGCCTTTGGGCGGGCGGGGCGAGCCAGGCGGAGTACTTCCGTCCCCATCGGGCACTCAGCCGCGCGGATCGGCGAAGCCGGAAAGGAAAGTCGGAGATGCGCAGTAGATTGTTGGGCGTCATCGTTGTCGGGCTCCTGTCGGGCGCGGTCGTGGCCGCAGAGTCACCGTCGGTTTTTCTGACGGCGAATTGTCTCAAGTGCCATGGCCCGGAGAAGCAAAAGGGCGATTTTCGCGTTGATAAATTGGAGTGGCCGATTGCCAGCGCGGCGCGCGCGGAAGAGTGGCGCGTCATAGCCGAGCGGGTGGCCGCAGGGGAAATGCCTCCGAAGAAAGATGCCACGCCGCCGCCCGCGAAAGATATCGCCTCTGCGTTGGCCGCGATCAACACGGAGCTCAGCCGCGCAGCCGTAGCATTCAAGGATCAGATTGGCAGTGACGGCGCTTTCCGACGGCTGAACCGGATGCAATATCAAAACACAATTAACGATTTACTCGGCACGCATTCGGAATTGGCGACCATGTTGCCCCGCGACGCCACGGGCAGGTTTGGATTCGACCGCATCGGCTCGGCGCTTCATATGTCGGGCGAGCAGATTCAGAATTATATGGCGGTCGCCGAGTACGCGTTGCTCAGCGCGATGCCCCGGCCGGAGGATCTCGCGAAGCCGGAGTTGAAGAAGATCGTTGGGATTCCAAAGTTGATCGCTTTTAACGGCGAGAAGAAAAAGGATGAGCCTCGGAAGGATTTGAAAGCAATGCCTGACGGCGGATTCGTGTCGTTCAAAGGCGCGATTGAATACACAAATCTCAAGACCTCCACTGTCGGGCGTTATCATTACAAATTGCGAGTAGCTCATGGTGCGTATCAAAGTCCCGATCACACTGTATACGCGAGGATTGCGTCCGGTGAGACGACGCTGGCTTTCCTCGAATCCAAACCCGGAGCGCCGGTGGTTTCTGAATTTGAAATCTGGTTGTCCGGGGGAAATATCAGCGTCGCACCTTTGCTCGATATTCCGCATCGCCCTCCTTTCCGTCGCGATTGGTCGGACTATACGGGCGCAGGATTGCTCGTTCAGTCCATCGAACTGGAAGGTCCATTCATCGACGAGTGGCCGCCGCGCGGACGGGTGCTTTTGTTCGGCGATCTCCCTTTAAAGGAGAAGGGAGGCAGCGGGCGCTCCTTTGCTGACAAGGCTCCTCAGGGCAAGGATAATAAGTCTGTCGGCGCGTCATCGGCCAACCCCGCCGCGGATGCGAACAAATTGTTGACCGCCTTTCTGCCCAAAGCCTTCCGCCGTCCGGTGACGCCCGAAGAAGTTGCCAAGTTCACGAAGATCGTCACCGAGCATATGGCCAAGAGCGGTAAGGATTCCAAGAACGCTTTCCATGATGCGATGATCTTGGCCTACACCATCGCCCTGTCGTCGCCGGATTTCCTGTTTCTCCAGGAGCCCAAAGGCAAACTCAATGACTACGCGATCGCGTGCCGGCTGTCTTATTTCCTGACCGGATCGATGCCGGACGACGCGCTGTTTGCGGCAGCCAAAGAAGGGAAGCTGAAGAATCCGGAAGGCCGGCTCGCCGAGGCGCGCCGGCTGCTGGATGCGCCATCGGCCCAGTTCTTTATCCGCGACTTTGTGGATCAATGGCTTGATCTGCGCGACATCGACGCCACGCTTCCCGATCAGAAAATGTATCCGGAATTCGATCCGGTCATCAAAGATGCCATGGTTCAAGAGACACGCTTGTTCTTCGCGGAGATCCTGAAGAACGACCTGAGCATCGCGAACTTCGTCGATTCGGATTGGACTTTTCTGAACAGCCGGCTGGCCTCGCACTACGGGATTTCGGGCGTCGAAGGCGTGGAGATGCGCAAGGTCACGCTGCCAAAAGACTGCCTGCGCGGTGGCGTTCTGACCCAGGCAAGCGTGTTGAAGGTAACCGCCAACGGTTCGGTGACATCGCCCGTGAAACGCGGGAAGTGGATTTTGGAACAGTTGATTGGACGCCCGCCGCCACCGCCGCCGCCCAACGTTGCAGCCATCGAATCCGATGTGCGGGGAACGACAACAATTCGTGAACAATTGGCGAAACACCGCCAGGATGTGTCGTGCAACAGTTGCCACGTCAGTCTGGATCCGCACGGATTCGCGCTGGAGAGTTTCGACGTGATCGGCGGCTTTAGAACCAAATACCGCGTGATGGGCAAGGTCGGAACGTCGGTCCCGAAAGCCGAATACAAACTGGGGCCGGACGTACAGGCCGCGGATGTGCTGCCGGACGGACGCAGTTTCAAAACCGTCAGCGAATACAAGAAACTGCTGCTTACCGACAGCGAGCAGATTGCGCGCGCCTTGACCGAAAAGATGCTGGTGTACGCATTGGGCCGGGATTTCACATTCGCCGACCATCAGACCATACGAGAAATTGTCGCCGACCTGAAAAAGAAGAATTATGGACTGCGAACCTTGGTCATGGACGTGGTTCAAAGCGAGCTATTTATTACCAAATAAGTGGGGCGTAAAAAAAGAGGAGTCACTGCGATGACGAGTTACCTGTCAAGAAGAGCGTTCCTGCGAGCGACCGGAGTAGCCGTGGCGCTGCCCTTGTTGGAGAGCATGAACCTCCACGCGGCGGAAACGCCAAGCCCCCAGGGCGCGGGAGTGACCGGGCGGCGCATGTTGGCGATCTGCTACAATCTCGGCTTCCACCCGCCATCATTCTTCCCCGAGAAAGTCGGCAAAGATTACGAGCCTTCCGAATATCTCAAGGTGCTCACCGATGCCGGTCTGCGCGATGATTTCACCGTGTTCAGCGGCATCTCGCATCCGGACGTGATCGGCGGGCACGAAGTCGGCCCCAGTTTCCTCACCGCCGCTCCGCATAAAGGCGGCATGCAATTCAGGAACTCCA
>JBAXUS010000032.1:0-42271 GCA_037129555.1 Planctomycetota bacterium | reverse complement strand
TTATGTTGCTTCCCGTGGATTGAGTCGGCGGTTTCTAATTGAGATCGGTATTATTTCTTACTTTGCCCGGATGGATTTTGTCGTTAACTGGTTTCATCGCGAACAAAAATTCCGAAATAAAGATGCGATTCGTGATCGCATCTTTATTTATCTTTTCATCGCATATATTGTTTGTGAATGTTCATAACGCGCTTTGGTCTGGCCATGACGCATTATGGCGCAATTGGAAATAAGCATGTTTACCAAAAACACATACCTTATGTTCGTCGCCTAGCTGAAGTACTCTTTCGCCTTCGCCACTACATAATCGCGATTCAAACGTGCGATGTTGCTCAGCGGGATTTGCTTCGGACATTTCGCTTCGCACTCGCCTTCGTTCGTGCAATTGCCGAAACCTTCCTTGTCCATTTGATCGACCATTTTCACCACGCGCTCGGACCGCTCCGCCTGGCCCTGGGGCAACAGTGCGAAGTGCGATACTTTGGCGCTGACGAAGAGCATCGCGCTGGCATTCTTACACGCAGCTACACAGGCTCCGCAGCCGATGCACTCCGCCGCGTCCATCGCCCACTCCGCGTCCTGCTTGCGCACGGGAAGATTGTTCGCGTCCTGAGCGTTGCCGGTGCTGACCGAAATATAGCCGCCCTTCGCAATGATGCGGTCGAACGCTGAGCGGTCCACCACCAAATCTTTGACGACCGGAAACGCACTCGCCCGGAACGGCTCGATCACAATCGTCGCGCCGTCCTGAAAGTCGCGCATGTACAACTGGCACGTCGTCCGCCCGCGCGGCTTTGTGCCGGGAGCTGGCGTCTCCTGATGCTCCAGCTTCGGCCCATGCGGCTGGCCGTCGATCACCAACGAGCACATGCCGCAGATGCCTTCGCGGCAATCGTGATCGAATGCAATCGCCGGTTCCTTTGCGACGTCAAGGCCATCGTTGACGATGTCGAGCATTTCGAGAAACGACGCGTTCTCCGAAATGTTCTTGGCCTCATACGACTTGAAGCCACCCGCGTCCATGGAATTCTTCTGCCGCCACACTTTGAGTGTAAAATTCATAATCCGCTTTCCGTTTCGCCAACGACGATGACCTGGCCTTTTTTAATTCGTTTCAATGCGTCTTTGATGGCCTCAACCTTGGGCCAAATTTCATCCGGCTTGGTACGTTTCGTCAGAACAAGTATCACACCGAGATTGTATTTCGAAATCTTGTTCTGATTCCTCATATTCCGATCAACAGTGATCAAAACATCGTAAATATTTTCCGCCGCGCTCAACAAATGTCCGTTAGTTACATGATCCAACTTCGCCCATTTTGCAGTGTGAACTTCATGTTCAGGCAGCCACTTGCGAAGCTGTACGGGCAAGCATTCATCAAGCAAAAGTTTCAAGCGCGCCCATCTCCTCACACACTTTCAATTTTGCCCACTGCATCACAGCTACTGCCTGATCGCGCGTTACCGAGGGATATTGCTCCAGAAAATAGTCAATCGTTTCCCCTGTTCCGAGCCAGTCAAAGATGAACTCAACCGGCACCCGTGTACCTCGAAAACACGCGATTCCACCCATCCGCTCGGGGTCTACCCAAACCACTTCAGCGAGAGTGCTGCATTCGATTGCGTTCATAACTCACCTCGTGATTCTGCGCTTCGTCGGTACCGTTACCTTCAATCTAATCCCCCGCCGCGCGATTACAACAGTCCGCTTATTTGTAGCTTCTCAACTTCGGCTTGAACTCGTCAAACTCCAGCGCTTCCGTGTGTCGAATCGGCGCAACGTTCGCACCTTTATGCTCCCAGCATGCGACGTGCCGGAAGTTGTCGTGGTCCGGCATGCACTCGCCTTTTTCATCGCCGTCCATGATCTGATACTCTTCACGGAAATGCCCGCCGCAGCTTTCGCGGCGTTCCAGCGCGTCCAACGCCAGCAACTCGCCAAATTCCAAATAATCCGCGATGCGCCCCGCGCGTTCCAGCGCCTGATTGAACTCTTCGTTTCCGCCTGTGACGCTGACGTTGCTATGGAACTCGTCGCGAATTTTTGGGATCTGCTGCAACAGGTCTTTCAAGCCGCTTTCGTTGCGCGCCATCCCGCACTTTTCCCACATCGCCAATCCCAACTCGCGATGAAAACTATCGACACTGCGCTTGCCTTGAATCGACAGCAGCTTCTTCAAGCGCTCGTTCACTTCGCGCTCAGCATCTTTCACCGCCGCGTGGTTCGTATCCATCTTCCACTTCGGATCCGCCGGCTTCACGCCTGCGAGATAATTTCCGATCGTGTACGGAATGATGAAGAATCCGTCTGACAAACCCTGCATCAACGCGCTAGCGCCCAAACGGTTCGCGCCGTGGTCGCTGAAGTTCGCTTCACCCAGCACGAACAAGCCCTGAATGTTGCTCATCAAATTATAATCGACCCATAACCCGCCCATCGTGTAATGCACCGCCGGGTAAATGCGCATCGGCTGCTTGTACGCGTCTTCGCTCGTGATTTCCTGATAAATGTCGAAGAGATTACCGTAGCGTTCCTTGATTTTCGGCAGTCCATCGCGCTTGATCGCGTCGCGGAAATCCAAATACACACCGCGTCCGCCGGGCCCAACGCCGCGCCCTTCGTCGCACGCTTCTTTCGCCGCGCGCGATGAAATGTCGCGCGGAGCCAGATTGCCGAACGCCGGGTACTTTCGTTCCAAATAATAATCGCGTTCCGCATCTGGAATTTCATGCGGCTTGCGCGTGTCGTTCTTCTTCGTGGGAGCCCACACGCGGCCGTCGTTGCGCAGCGATTCGCTCATCAACGTCAGCTTGCTCTGATAGTCGCCGCTGACCGGAATACACGTCGGATGAATCTGCGTGTAACACGGGTTCGCCATCAACGCGCCCTTCTTATACGCGCGCCAAATCGCGGTGACGTTGCAGCCCTTCGCGTACGTCGCGAGGTAGTACAAATTGCCGTATCCGCCCGTCGCGAGAACCACCGCGTCAGCCGTGAACGACTCGATCTTGCCTGTGACCATATCGCGCGTCACGATGCCGCGAGCGACGCCGTCGACGATCACAATTTCAAGCATTTCGTGCCGCGTAAATTCTTTGACGCGTCCCGCGTCCACCTGCCGCTTCATCGCGCTGTATGCACCCAACAGCAACTGCTGCCCGGTCTGGCCGCGCGCATAAAATGTGCGCGATACTTGTGCGCCGCCGAATGAACGGTTCGACAACAAGCCGCCGTATTCGCGTGCAAACGGAACGCCCAGCGCCACGCAATGATCAATGATGTTGACGCTGTTTTGAGCCAAGCGGTACACGTTCGCTTCGCGTGCGCGGTACTCGCCGCCTTTGATCGTGTCGTACGCGAGGCGATGAATGCTATCGCCATCGTTCTGATAATTTTTCGCTGCGTTGATGCCACCTTGAGCCGCGATGCTGTGCGCCCGGCGCGGTGAATCTTGGAAGCAGAACGAGAGCACGTTGTAGCCCAGTTCGCCCAAACTCGCAGCCGCCGAACCGCCCGCCAACCCGGTCCCGACCACGATGACCGTGTACTTGCGCTTGTTCGACGGATTGACAAGCTTCATGTTGAACTTATGACTGTCCCACTTCTGCTCAAGCGGGCCTGGCGGAATCTTCGAATCGAGCTTCATAGTCTCATGTCCTGATTTCTGGTAATGGAATGCGTTTAAAATGATCGAGCGCGGAAGCTACTTTTTCTCCGCCATGTCGGCTTTGATCGAGGGAATTACAATGATCGGTTTGGAATCAGAAACTTTCGGCTTCGCAAGTATTGCATATAAAGGGAGCGCCATGAATCCCAGCGCCAGAATCCAGCCCATTGCCTGACCGATGCGGCGCACCGTCATCCGGCGCTGACTGAACAATCCGAGCGACTGAAACGCGCTGCCGATTCCGTGCGCCAAATGAAATCCCAGCGCCAACATCGCGACGACATAAATCGCGCAAAACATCGGGTCCTGGAACGTCTTGATCACAACCAATCCCCACAACCCGCCCGCTTGCGATTTGTCACCGAATTTGAACTGCCACACATGCATGATCACAAACGCCAGAATAATCACGCCGGTGACGATCATCGTTCGAGACGACAACGTCGATTGCCCGGCCGTTTCGCGGACCTCATTAGCTTTCACGCGCGCCGCACTGTTTTCGCGCGTCAACTTGAACGCCATCACCAAATGTGCGATGAAAATCAACAGCAGACCGGTCTCAGCTGGATAGACGATTTCAGGATTATTCTCCAGAAACTCCGCGTAGCTGTTAAACGCGTGGTCACCGAAATAAATGAACTGATTTCCCGCGAGATGACTGACCAAAAATCCGACCAGCAACAAGCCGGTAATGGCCATGACAACTTTCTTAAAGATCGACGCAATGTTCATGATTTTCTTTTCACACAACGCACTAAAACACTCGCCGCCCGTCATCGGGCGCAGCGACGAACACAGAGTGTGCCCATATACAATAGGATAACCCAAAATCGTCCCGGGTCAAGGCAAACAGCGAACAGCTTTTTAACCGCGAATTGACGCGAATTTTCGCGAAAACAGCAACGGCAAGTGACAAAAAAAGTGGAGCGGGACGCTGTTCCCACTCAGACTTCCTCTTCACGGAAGCCGTGCTTCCGAACCTTCCAATAGCCGTTGCCGTTTCTTCGCCGTTTTCGCGTAAATTCGCGTAAATTCGCGGTAAAAAAAGCCGTTCGCTGTTCGCCGTTATTGCGCCGTCCACCCGCCATCGACATACAACCCCGACCCGGTGACGAACGAACTCGCGTCCGACGCCAAGAACACCGCCGCGCCCGTGATCTCGTGCAACTCGCCCCAGCGCCCAATCGGAATCTTTGACACGAACGCCTTATAAACCTCCGGATTGCTCAACAGCGTCGTGTTCATCTCCGTCGCAAACGGTCCCGGGCAAATCGCGTTTGCCGTCACGCCGCTCGTCGCCCACTCCAGAGCCATGACGCGCGTCATGTTCAATACGCCCGCTTTCGACGCCGCATACGGAGCACGTCCGGCGATCGCGATGCTCGACAAAATCGACCCCATATTAATGATGCGTCCCCATCCGCGTTTTGCCATCCCCGGCCCAAACGCTTTCGCGCATAAAAACGGTCCCTTCAAATTGATCGCGATGACTGAATCAAAATCAGCCTCGCTCATCTCACCGACCCCACCGCGAATATTGATCCCGGCGTTGTTGAACAAAATATCAATCGTCCCAAACGACTGCTCGATCTCCTTCGCCATCCGCTCGACGTCCGAACCAATCGAAACATCCGCCGCAATCCCCAGCGTCTTGCGCCCGGTCGCCTTCGCAATCTCCGCCGCCGCCGCTTGAGATTCATCCAAATGCCGACTGCTGACGACCACATCCGCACCCGCCTGAGCCAGTGCCGTCGCCATCACGAGTCCCAACCCCTTCGACCCACCCGTCACCAACGCGCGGCGCCCATCCAACTTGAACAACTCGAGCACATTTCTTTGAGACACAAGTCTTCTCCTGAATGATGAAATTGAATCGAATAAAGCATGTCAATTGTTATGCGAGACTACACCGAAGTCCGTAGCCTTAAGGAATCCAACATCCACACCGATTTCTCCGTGACGTTCGCTCCTTTTAAGTGTATCTAAAACAAATCGGCTCGTGCCGAATTTTCCACACTCGTCAAACGTGCCACATGCCTAGCGCCCGGCCCTGCAAATCCTTGCGGTTCTTGCTCGCATTCTCCGCTTGCTTGCTGGCGCACGTCTTCGCCGCCGACATCCCCGCAGACCGCTCAAACGGCGCGACCATTGAATGGCCCGCCTCTGGTGCGCTCTCGTTCCGCGACGGAGACACGCTCGAATTCGCGCTCCGCCTTCCGACTTCAATCGTGGCCAACGCGCCCGACGATGCGCTCCCAACGATTGGCGTGTGGTTTCTTGAATCCGGTACAAAAGAAATTCCCAAGGATGCGCCGCAAAACGGTCGTGCGTTGACGCTCCGCTCTGCCCGCACGAATGAATGGATCGTTCAAGTCCGAGGATTTAAACCGCCCAAAGAAAACGCCGCGCTCGATCTGCACGTTCGCTGGAGCTTCACCACATCAGACGCGTCTCTCGCGTCCGGTGAAGTCCGTTACCAGGGCAGCGTTGTTTTTGGCACCAAACCCATCGACATCGTCATGCTGATGGACGGGTCGTGGTCGATGGAATTGAGCGACCCGAAACGTAAACGCGTCGCAGCCGTCCGCGACTTGATCGCCACCGCGCGCAACTCCGCCGCCATCGGTCGCATCGCCATCGTTCAATTCGATACCAAATCCAAAACGCTGATCCCACTCACGCCCGTCACTGAAAACTTCGATAAAGCCATCGCCTCCATAAATACAGATGGCATGACCGATATCGACGGCGGCATCCGCCACGCGCTCAGTGTGATCGAACCGGAGCGCCGGAACGGAGCCGCGATTGTTCTCTTTACCGACGGAGTTCAAGAACCCGGCGAATACCGCAACGCTCACGCCGAAGCGCAGAAAGCCGGCGTCGCAATCCACACCATGACGCTCGGAGCTGACGCGGATCGAAAACTTTTGAAGCGCGTCGCCGAAGAAACCGGAGGCAGTTACGCCGACGCCGAAAAAGACAACGACATCTCGTCAGCCTACGCCGCCATCGTCGGTCGCTTGACGAGCCTCCGCACGATCACAGTCGGATCATTCAACACCGCCGCGACATCTATTTCAGTGCCCGTTGATCGGACATGTTCAGCGTTGTCGTTGACGACCGTTTCCGACAAACCCGGCGTCTTGAATGTCCTGCTACCCGACGATAAGAAATGGTCGAGTGGCGAAGCGTCGAATCCGCAGAGCTTCATCGAAAAGCCCGCGACCGGAGCGTGGTCCGCGACGTGGGCCGCAAAAGACAATTCAAACACCCCCGTTCAATTCTCCGCCTCCGCGCGCACGACGCTGTACCCGCTCTTCTTCCGCGCCAGCCCGCTCCCCGCCGCCCCGATTGAATTCGACGCCAACGATCCGCGCCTCGCCGTCTCGCTTTTCGATGCAGGCGAACCCGTCGAAGACGCGACGCTTGAAGCGCGGTTTGAGTACTCGATTGCGCTTGAAAAAGGCACATACAAAAACGAGCGCACGGTCGTCTCGCTTTTCGACGACGGCCAACACGGCGAAGGCAAAGCGCGCGACGGCATCTATGCCGCCGACATCGAATCGCTGGGATTTTTATCGAAGCCCGCCGAGATCGCCAAAGGCACCGTCCTCGTCATCGCCACCGGCACACGCAACGGCGAACCCTTCCGCCGTGAATTGCAATCGCCCTTCATCATCAAACGAAATGCCCCACCCGCGCTCGTCGTCACCGGTACCTACGACCTCGGCGAAAAATTCGCAGGCGACACCATCACGGGTGCCATTCAACTGCGAGTACGCGGTATCGGCGGAGCTTTAAAAACGTCGCTCGATAACACGCCCGAAAAACTCGCCGGCCTCGTCCGCTTAGTTGAGGTCCCGTCCTCGTTGAAGCCCAAGGAAAAACGCCAGCAAATTCTCTCGATCACACTGCCCGATCTTTTGCCCCCGGGTGATTACAACGGCTCGGCCACGCTTGCAATGGAAGGCGTCGCCAGCGTCAGCGTCCCGTGGCGTGTCAAAGTCCTTCCCGTCACACTCGTCTCCGAACCGAAACGACTTGACCTCGGCAACGTCTTCCCCGGCGCAGTCATCAAAATAAAATTGAAAATCGCCACCGTCGGTGGAACGCTTCCGCTCGCGTCGATTGATTCTCTTTACTTAAAGAACAAACCCTTCGACGCGTTCGCGCTCGACACATCCGGGCGCGACATCGACATCGAAATCGCCATTCCTGAAACGGCTCAAGCAGGCGATGTCTCCGACGCGCTCCTCTTTAAAGACGCGAGCAATCGTGAACGCGCGCGTATTCCCGTCTCGTTTCACGTCCAACCCGTCACGCTCACCATCGACGCAAAACTCGACTTCGGCCCCGTCGAATCTGGCGACACATTGAAGCGCGAAATCGTTCTCAAATGGGACAACGGAGCCAACGTCCCCATCACGCCGCGTCTCGTTGCCGCGCCCTCCGATTTCAAACCCGAACTTTCCGCGCTCGATCCGCGCGCCAGCGGCTGGGCCAACACGTTCTCTCTCTCACTCCCGGCCCAAACTAAATCAGGCCCCGCAACCGGCACGATCAACGTTGAAGCTGGCCCCTTCAAAACGCAGCTCGCGTGGTCCGCAACGATCATCAAACCAAGCATCACAACCGACGCCCCAACGCTCGATTTTGGACGCGTCTTTCCATCCCGACACTCCGAACGAAAACTGACGATCCGAGCCGAATCCGTCCGGCCAAGCGACATCGAAATCTCCATCGCCACGCCTTTCCACAAACCGCGCGTCGCCGGAATTGAATTGCCGTCCAGCGCACTCGTGTTCACCCAAAAGCTTCGCGTCGAGGCCGGTTCCTCCATCACGCTTCCGCTCACGTTGACTCTTCCTGACGATGCTCAGGACGGTCGCTACGACGCCGTGCTGCACATCACGTCGCGCCTCGGAAATCTCGATATTCCAATGACCGTCAAATCCGTCAACGTTGTCGATGCCGCCGCGTTCCATGTGGCTCCAACCAGCATGAATTTCAAAATCGTCGAAGGTGAAGTGCTGCCCATCGAAACGCTGAACATTTTCTCACACGATGACGAACCATTGCAAGTCATCGTGAAAATACCGGCACCCACTGTCGTGCCGTCTGAAGCAAAATCGAACGATCCAAACGCCCCACCACCGCGTCCGCCTGATCCGGTCGCGTTCGTGCTCAACACAACGACGGATCGTGAGCCGGTGGCATCATTGAATCTGACGCTTCCGCCGCGCGGCTCCATCTCCATAGCAATCCGCCCACGCCCGGATGCGCGTGACGGTGAGAGCGGCGCAATTCATCTCGACGGGGCGGGGGAGCATCAGGAAGTTGGAGTCAGAGTTCAACGCATCGTTTCGCAAGCTAGCGTCATCACGCCGCCTGAGCCGCCAAAAATCCTGAACTGGATCATCTCACTGATCGTTCTCACTCTGATCATCACGGCATTCCTGGCAAAAAAATACGTCAAACAATCCGGCATCCGTTTCGTCTGTTACGCCGTGGTCATCCACTTGATTGTCTTCTCGCTGGTCATGCCGCAGAAGGCCCTGCTCGATGCGCTGCCCGAATCGTTCGAAGTCTCGCTGCTGGATGCGCAGGAAAGTTTAGGCATGGCGATGAGCGATCAACAGGCCCGGCGACTCGACGCGCTTCATTCCGGCACCGGCGGAGGCGACGACAAGCGCGCGCCCGTTCTGGCACAAGCCGCGCTTCCCGAAAAAGAAGGTCCCGTCGAATTGCCCACGCCCGGAGCCGGTTTCGCCTCGCCCCGTCCCGGCCCGATTAACCTCGACGCCGCGCGTGGAGTCGAACGCCCGGTCCGCCCTGCCGATGTCCCCGAACCCGCGCGCGGATCGCCGTCAGCGCCCGTCGTCAACGATGCCCCACTAGCTTTCGACAGTGACAAACCGACCGTCACAGCGCCACCCGCTGCAGCCGAAAAAGTCTCCACCGAATCCCCGCGCGCAGCCACTGCCTCGCCGCTTCAATCCACTGCCAGCCCCGTCGCCGTCCCAACAAACTTCGCGAACGTCGAAGCGCCGCGCACCGCTCCCAGCCCGCGCGCAATCCAATCCAGCGCAGTCCCGCGCACTGAATTATCCGCGTCAATCGAACGCCCATCAGAAGCTCCACGCAAACCCGTTGAATCCGCCGAAGTCTCGCGCCGCACCGTTCAAGCAATCGACGATGCTCCTTTAAGCATCGCCACTGACGCGCCACTCGCTTTCGATAACCAACCCGCCGCATCTCCGAGCGTAAAACCCAATCCCAAAGCGCCACCCGCTGATCTCGCACGAAACATTCCAGTCTCTGCGAATTCCTCCGACTTGGGAGCGCCGGGACTCGGCACATTAAACGCACCCGTCGTCCCGCTCGCATTAAGTGCTACGGGAATCCCAGGACGATCAGCCTCTGGCCCCGGCGAATCCAGCGTCGCTCTCGCGCGAACGAGCGCGTTGCCAGTCGCCGACGCATCCGCAGGATTCGGCGGCGGCGCACATGGCGGGACGATTGGAAATTCGGTCAGCGATTCAATCATCGGAACGGGTTTCGGACGTGAAAGTGGAGGCCTTCCGAAAGGGGGCGAAGAGCCGCTCGACATAGGCACGAACGGAGGCAATGGACCCGGCGCAAAAGCAACGGGATCAGGCGAAGGCAGCGCGGGCGGAAAAGGCTCGGGCGACGGACGCTCACTCATTGGCGGCATGAAATCCGGCAACTCCAAAACTGGCCCAGGAGGCTCGGGCGGAAGCGACGGCTTCGGCGGACTCGCCCGGACGACAGCGGCAGGCGGTGGCGGCTTGGGCGGAAGTGGAACTGGTTTTGCGACCGGTGGCTCTGGCACTGGTACCGCCGATTTTGGACTCCCCAACGGAAATGGAAACGCATGGCACGGACGCCCCGGCGGAAAAGGCGGTGGCGTCTCACTCGCCCCGGGACGGACCTCTGAGCAACTTGAAGCCGCTGGCGGATCCGGTGGCGGAACTGGTGGTGGCGGCAATGGCGGTACAGGCACTGGAGTCGCATCGTTCGGCCCGGCGAAAGGCTCGGGCGTCGGCGGAATTCCCAAAGGTACTGGTGTCGGTCCAGGCGGTCGTGTGCCCGGAGGCTTCGGCATCAATGGTGACGGCCCCGGAGGCATGGGCGACAAACCGCTCGCAGTCGGCCCCGCAGGTGGTGGAGGAATCAAACCCGTCGGAACCGGCATAGCATCCGGTGGAGGCGACACGTCCGGGCGCGGTGGTGGTGGCGGCTTTGGCGTCGGTCGCACCGGCCCGGCAGGAGGAACCGCGCTCGTCGGAGGAGGCGGAGGTTCGGGTTTGGGTGGAGTCGGTGGTTCAGGAATCGCCGGTGGAAATGGTCGTCCGGGCGGTGGGAAATCGAAGAGTGTTAGCGTTGAGCGCGGATCAGCATCCAACGAACTCGACGAACTTGGCGGCCTGAAATCTCAAACCGCCGCAGTCATCTCCACGCTCCCGCATCGCGGAATTGAATCGACATATTCGGGCGGAATCATTCACTACACGATGGGCGTCGCGGTTCATTCCGGCGATTGGGATTCGTCCAGATTCGCATTGCCGAATCTGCGCAACGCATTTATCGAACGTTCGAAGCCGCTCGAAGTCGAAGTCTCAATTCTCGAAGTCCGGCTCGGCGATCTCGCTGCGATGAAAAAATGTAAAATGATCATGATGACCTCAAACAAACCCGTGCAATTCACGCCGAATGAAATCGCATCAATACGCGGTTTCGTTGCAGCAGGTGGTATTATGTGGGTGAACGATTCGACGGACAGCCTCGACCAAACATTCGACGAATCATTCCGTCCGCAAGCTGGCTCCTTAATTCCCAATGCAACGTTTCAGCCAATGCCGATTGAACACGATTTCTTCGTTTCGTGTTACGACCTTAGCCACGGTTACAAAGGATCGCGCGTGCCGCCGGGCGACAAACTACGACTGGATTATCTCGAAGCTATTTTCCTGCCTGACCCGTCCAAGTCCGCCACGGCTCTGAAGAAATCAGATCCCAAAAACATCGACGCCGAAATCGTCGATCTCGCGGCTACTGAGTTGCTGAACCACCGCCGTGCCGGGATTATTTATACGCGCAACGATTACGCCGATGGCCTTCAGAAAGATCCGCGCAACAGCGATGGCATGGACTCGCTGACCGATTTGACCAAGCCTGAAATGCTCGAAGCGTCGCTGCATTTTGGTTTGAATTTGATCGCGTACAGCATGGGCCAGCAAGGGCTGAAACTTCCGCCTCCGCCCGACACTGTGGCTGAGTTTGAAAAAGTGAATCGCTACAAAGGGCCGCCGCTGCCCGTGATCGATGACTATACCAAACTGCTCGACCAATGGGCCAAGCCGACGTGGCTTGCGGACAGTAAAGAATTCTTCAACGAATCGGCTCTGGAGTTTGTTCCATCCAAAACAGAAAAAGGACTCTTCGCCCAAATCATTTGCAGCCCCGGGACGAAGTACAAAGCCGCAGTGACACGCTTCGGGGATTGTGATTTCTCGAAAACCAGCGCACTGGTTTTCGATGTTCATTCGAGCTTTCCGCACGGTTTGAACATCTCGCTGATGTTCTATTCAAAAGACAAAAGCGCATACGAATCGCGTCCCGTGTTCGTCCGCCCCGGCTGGAACAAAAACATCCGTTTTCCGCTCGACATGAACGACATGAAATCCAGCATAGCGAATGAGCCGTGGAAAAATTACAACACGCCATTCGAACCGCGCAACTCCATCGAGCGGTTTTCAATCACCGTCCACAATCAAAAAGTCCCCGGCACCATCCGCGTCGGTCCAATCCGCGAACAAAAATAAGACGTATTTTTTTATTGGGGAACTGTCACATTTCAGCTACCGTTCAAGGCAACGCCAAATTGTGGTGCGGGCTTCTAGCCTGCATTTCTTATGGAGCAGGCTGGAAGCTCGCACCACAATAATTGAACGTGACAGTCCCATTAAATCGCTCGCGTTGATTCTCCAAAATATTTATGGCAGTCCGTTCGTCGGTTGCGTCGTAGTCGAACGATTCAGTTATGCCAAACAAAATTTAACCGGTGTATATGAGTGACACGAAACTCGTGTTTAATTTGGGACGAACTCCACATGAATCGACGATCCTTTTTGCATCAATCCGCAGTTGCCGTGACGGGAGTCGCTACTGCTATTTTAACGAGACAAATTGCCGCCGCAAAACCGGCGTCGCGCATCGTCGATACACACACGCATTTTTACGATCCGTCGCGCAAAGAAGGTGTGCCGTGGCCGGGCAAGGGAACGCCGTTGTTTCGGACCGTTTTGCCCCAGGACTGGCTGGCCGTGGGCGGGCCGCTTGGCGTGAAAGAAACGATTGTCGTCGAGGCCAGCAAGTGGCTTGAAGACAACGCGTGGATTCTCGATCTGGCCGCGAAGGAGCCAAGTATTATAGGTTTCGTCGGCAATTTAACGCTTCACGAAACCGATTTCGCGAAGCACGTGAAGCGCTTCGCGGCGAATCCGATTTTTCGTGGCATCCGCGCGAACATGAATGATGTTCTCAAAAACGCAGACAGCCCGGAGCTTCGCTCGGGCCTCAAAACACTGATTGACGCTGGTCTCGAATTGGATCTTAACGGTGGCCCGGCGCTGCATCGCGTCGCCGCAAAATTGGCGGGCGAATTCAGCGAACTCCGCATCGTCTTGAACCACGTCGGCAGTGCAGGCGATCCTGGCAAAATCTCGAAGGAGTGGCGGGACAGCATCGCCGCTCTCGGCAAATATCCAAACGTCTATTGCAAGATTTCGGCGCTTCAAGAGCAGACCGAAAAGTCCGGTCAATCGTATGGAAACGCGTCCCGAGACGCGGCCTTTTACGCGCCGATTTTGGATCACTGTTGGAACAGCTTCGGCCCGGACCGGCTCATCTACGCGAGCAATTGGCCGGTCTGCGAAAAAGGCGGAAGCTACGTGGACCAATTCAAAATCGTCAGCGACTATTTTTCGGCCAAAGGCGCGGACGTGTGCGAAAAATTCTTTTGGAAGAACGCAAGCATTGCATACCGTTGGGTCGAAAAGGGTGTGAAGTAAAACGCGCGGACAGGAGTGGCGCTTTACTTGTCCGGAAGTTCGAGTGTCTGCGATGTCCAATCGCCGCCCAGTAATCTGAAACGCAGATCGCCGAAGGTGATCATGTTTCCGCGCCGCACAACATATGGATGCCGGGCGAAAACTCTCCACGCTTGATATTCAAACGTCGAACGAATTTTGTCGAGCGCCGGGTCGCGCAAATTCAACTGAGACTGAACCGGATCGATTGCATTCCCATTCAAAAAATTGACGTTCACGTGATTCAGTGTTTCGTTCGTTTGTAAAAATACATCGTACCGCCACGGCTGCGCAGGATACGGTTGGACGCTCGTTTTGATGATCTCAACGCCGCTCGGAAAAGCCGCCGAGAATTCAGCTTTCGCGCGTTCGGTCGCTGTGCGACTCGCGGTGAATGCGATGATCAAATACACGCTTAAGACGAGGAGCCCAATGCGTGAGCAACGTTCCGCTCGGCCATGAAAACGGTTTCGAAAAAGGACCGCGAGTCCGATCGCTCCGAGCCACACCACGAGTACCGGCCACGGCATCAGATTGCCGCGAATTCCATAGCAGACAAGTGTTGTCGTCAGCAGTCCGAGGACCGTCCATAACACCGAACGCTGAAGGTTTAATTCTGTTCCGAGAAAAATCGGAAGTCCAAACATCAGCCATACCCACGGGTCCATGATGAAAATCATGTCGCCGTAAAACCACGTCGAATTAAACGGCAGGCCCGGGCGAACGCCGTAATTATTGAACCAGTCCAAGAGCAGATGCGAGAACAAACCTGCCGCGCATATTGTGATTGCTTTCCAGGGCGCAGGCTTTTGCGTCGGTGCCGTACGGCGTTCAATTAACCACAGCAGCGTTCCGAACACGAGCGCGTAAATCGTCAGCATGAGCACGCTATGCGTCAGGCCTCGGTGATACAAAAGATAAGCCGCGCGCGTATGGCCGGGCAGCAAGACAGTTTCAACGTCCGGCAGATTCGCCAGGATGATCACCAGCGGCGTGACCCATTTGCTGTAGCGATTTAGCCCTGCTCGGGCAAGCGTCCAGCCGCAGAGTGAATGAGTGAGATTGTCCATAAAAAGGGGTGAACCTAAATGTGCTGGGACAGCGCAATCGCGGCGGCGAGCGCGTCGGTGACGTCCTCGGTCTTGGGCGTTTTCGTCAGGCCCAAACGCGACATCACCATCATGGAAACGCGCGCTTTGCCGGCCGCGCCACTGCCGGTAACCGCCTGCTTGATTGAGCGCGGCGACAATTCAAGAACGTCGAGATTCGCGCGAGCAAGTCCCAGCAACGCGATGCCGCGACCGTAGCCCATGGCGATGGCTGATTTCATGTTCACGCCCGCGAACGTTTCTTCAAGCGCTGAGAATTGGGGTTTCGTTCGGGCGAGGATGGACTCGAGTTCTTCGAAGATTCCGCGCAAACGGTCTTTCAGCGGGAGCTTTTCGCCAGGGGCGATGCAGCCGAAATCGACGGGCTTCAACGTTGATGTTTTCAAATCGTAATCGATAACGCCCCATCCCACAAAACGCGTCCCAGGATCAACGCCGATCAAACGCACACTCGTCGTTCCTCGTAAATTCGCGCGGACGTTTTCGAAGTGCTTGAGTTGGTCGAGTTTCTTCGACGCGGATTTGCTCCTGCCGCCGGTCATGGCTACAAGATCGTCAATCGAATAAGGACCATCGAGAGCCATTCAAATTCCTTGGCGAAGATTCGGCTGCAATGAACTGCAATGTGGAACGGGCTTTTAGCCCGTTCGCCTACTTCTTTTCAATCACTGGCTTTTCCTGGGGCGGTAGTTCAACCGGTACCGCATCCGTCGAATAAATCGTCGGGCCACCACGATTCAAACCGTCGCGATGCTCTTCGTATGTGCCCGGTTTGACGGCGTTCGGAATGAGCTTCAATGCGTCTGATTCAGCTTGCTGCATCGGCTCCAGAGCACCCGGCTCGTGGGCCACGTGCGGCGTCAGGAAGATCAGCAATTCAGTCTTCGACTTGTCTTTTTGTTTGCGTCCGAACAACAGCCCGAGTCCCGGCACTTTGCGCAGCACGGGAATGCCCTGGTTGTTTTCGGTCTTCTTGTCTTCCATCAATCCGCCGATGACAATCGTCTGTCCGTCCTGAACGCCGACGCGTGTGGACGCTGAGCGTTTCGCAAAAACGGGCGCGTTGACGGTGTCCGAAATCGGCACGGTTGTGCCGGTCAGGCTGGACACTTCAGGTGCGACATCCATGATCACGAGGCCGGCTTCATTGATGTGCGCGGTGACGTTGAGGATGATGCCGATGTCCTGATATTGAATGGTGTTCACAGTCTGCCCCGTGTCCGTCGTGCGGCTGCTGACAATGAACGGAACTTCCTGGCCGACGGTGATGTTCGAGGTCTGATTGTCACTGGTCACGATCGATGGGCGCGAAAGGACTTCGAGTTTTCCTTCAGTCTCCAACGCGCGCAACGCCACGGTCACATCGCCGGTGACGAGCTTCGCAATTGCGCCAGTCGTTTGGTTTGCGACACCGAAATTGGTCAGCACATTTTTGAGCGAGCCGCTGGTGAGGATCGACGAATCCGTCCCAACATCGTGCGCTTTGTCATGCGTCACTTCGGCTATCAAGACTTTGATCACAACTTGTCGCACCGGTTTATCGAGTTCGGCGATGACTGCTCTGACGCGGTCGAAATTCTTCGCCGGGGTAAGCACCATTAAGGAGTTGGAATCGTTGTCTGCGACGATGAACACCTGGCCGGTCAAATCGCCGGAGACGGATGACGATCCGCCCGCGCTGCTGACACCTCCCGCGCCTTGATTAAATCCGCTAGAACGCGAGGATCCGGTGCCGGTCGAAGAGGAGCCGATACCAGAACTGCCGGTCACGCCCGACGAGGATTTTGCGCGCGTTGCACCGGAACCCGTTCCCGGCGCATTGCGTGATGATGTTGATGTGGAACTGCGCGAGCTCGATGAGCCACTCGCGCCGAAGAGCGAGTTCAATACGCTTTCGAGATTTTTGGATTGCGCGTTTTTCAAGCGGTACATGAACACGCCTTGCTCCGTCGCGGGATTATTGTCGAGATCGGTGATGATGCCTTCGATAATTTTCAGCGTGTCTGCTGACGCGCTCACAACGACCGTGTTCGTGCGGTCGTCCGCTGATGCGGTCACCTTCTGAACCTGATGTCCTTGCTCCTTGTCTTGAGTGCCTTCGCCGCCGCCACCACCAAACTGCGGCGGGCGGAATCGGCCGAAGAATCCGCCGCTGCTCTGCTGTTGCTGCTGGCCGGAAGAGTCCGATTTGAATACGTCGCTGATGACTTTCGCGGCGGACGTTGCACTCGCGTATTTCAATTGAAAGACTTTGACCGACGCGACGGTGCTGGTCTGCGTGTCGAGCGAGTGGATGATTTCAAGCAGGCGCTTCACGTTCGCGCCGGTGTCGGTGACGATCAGCGAGTTGCTCAGCGCGTTCGCCGACAAATCGGCATAACTTGGCATCAGGGGCGCGAAGTCTTTTTTGAGCTGCACGGCGTCGACGTATTTGATCGAGATGACTTGCGTCCGCACTTCATCGGTGGCATCAACTTTCGCCGGGTCATTGCCGTTGAACACGGGGATGTTGCGCTTCTTGGCTTCTTCGAGTTTGACGATCTTCAGAATCTTGCCGGTGCGGATGCCGACGTAGCCCTTCTCTTTAAGGACAGTGTTCAAGAGACTGATCGCATCTTCCACGTTCATCGCCTGCTTGCTGATGATTGTGATGCGGCTGTCGATGGCGGCATCTTTGACGATGATCAAGCCTGTCGAATCGGAGAGTTGTTCGAGCACGGTGTCGAGCGCCGCGTCCTTGAATTCCATTTTCACGGAGGTCGCGGGCTTCTTCTCTTTGTCGTCATCGGCAGCGAACACGGCGTTGAACGTCAACGCAAAAAGTGCGCACGCCACGACAGAAACTTTGGTCATTTATTCATTTCCTTCAAACGTTTCTTGCGAAGCTTTTCGATGATTGAGAGTGTTGCGTCATCGACCGCTCCGGCCCCCCCTTTGGTGTCCGTGCTGGCTGTGCTGCTTGTTGTCGGATCAAGCGGCTTGGCGGTCGAGACACCCCCCTGCAAATTATTTCCGAGTGTAATGTTTGTTGTCTTGTCGCCGAGTATAAACTCCATTGCGTGGAGCGTAATCGTACCTACTTTGCCGCCGGCAATTGCGTCGCCAGTTTTCGCGGTGATCGATTTTCCGGCACGACGGTCTTCCAAAAACGCGCTGCCCACGCCATCTTTTTCGACGATGCCCATCAAGACGATGTCGGCTTCGCCTTTGTTTGTTGATGCCTCTTTTGCGTTTTCGCGGGAGCGCGCCAACTCGTTGGCTGTCTCATGATCGATCACGATTTCTCGCGGATCGTAACGACGCCGACGCTGGTCGCGCGCAAACAGATTACGGCTCAATAGGTCTTTGTAGTCCGAGTTGGTCACGTTCGTTGCGGGGTCACTCGTGAGTGCGGGCGATTCTTTCGGGGTCGATTTATGCTTTTCACGCGCCATGACCGTGCGTGTGCCAACCGCTGCCATGAAGGCAAGCACGAGCAGGGCAACGATAGGGTGTCTAATCAAATACGTCACGGGGTTATTTCCACATTACACGAATTGCAATCTCGAAAAGCTATGCCGCTTACTGATGTGCGAGGCTCTTGAACTGCCGTCTCTTATAGTGCTATTCCTTGGCCACTTTCTTCCCGGCATCTTTCTTGGTATCCGCGTCTTTTTTCTCGGGCGTTAAATACAACGTCGATAGACGCAATTGCAGCGCGAGGTCTTCGCTGTCATTACGCGAACCCAATTGCATTTCAGTGACGCGCAACGGAAAGCGAGCGGTCTGCAACTTGTATAAAAATTTGATCATCGATTCGTTCGGCCCGGAGGCTGAAACCTGAACTGCGATTTCACGCAGCTCTTTCTTTGACTCTACATACTCCGGTTTCACCGACGCAATGACGACGCCCGATTCGCCCGCCCAATCTTTTAACGCGCCGAGCACCTGGCCAGCTGCGTCTTTCGGGTCGCTTGCCAGTCCTTCGGTGCGGCGATCCGCCCACTTCGCTTTCAACCGCGCTTCTTCGCGGTGGAGCTGAAACAGTGCGTCACCTTCGCTCTCGGATTTACTGCGAAGTTCAATCAACTTCGCACGTTGGGCGAAGTAAGGTTCAATGACCCACAGGTCCACAGCCAGCACAAGAACGATAGTGCCGACGCCCCACGCTAAAGTTGTCTCTCGTTTGTTCAATGCCATTCAAGTGCCCATCACGTCGCGATTCGCGAGGGCGTTGTTGAGACGCTCATGCAAACCACGATTAGTTCCAATTTAAAATGTGACCGTATTCTACTGCTTCCAAAAAATGAAACTAATCGCAAACGCGACCTCGGAGCTTTTTTTATCCTGCTTGTTCATGTATACGAGTTTCACGTCGCGGAATGACTGATGCTTTTCGATGTGGTCGAACACTTCGAAATAACGTTTGTCGGTGACCGCCTTCGCCGACATTTCACATCGGAAATCGTCTTTGACGGACAGTTTTGTCATCCACGCGCCACCGTCAGACGGGATCACGTCGGCCAACTCTTTTAAGCATTCCAGCATGTTCGGGCGCTTGTCGTACCAGCCTTGTGTTGAGGCGAAATGAGAGACGAATGCTTTCGCCGATTTCGTTTCTGTTTTGCGCACGTCGGCTTCTTTGCTGAGCTTGTCGAGTTCCGACGAATCCTTGTACCACGTCACGCCCAACCAGCCGACGAGACCGACTACGACCAGCGCAGCGACGGCCATCCACGGTCTGAACTTCGCGAACAAGCCTTCGACTTTTTCGACGAGTTTTGAATCGAAAAAATTGAGCGTGTTTGGCGTGGAATCTTTTCCAGATTGGGCCAGGGCAATGGCGTGGCCGAACGTCGTTGCGTCGTGAGTGACCGAAAAATCGAGCGATGGGAATCGGTCAATTGTTTGAACGGTCACCTTCAAATCAGTCGAAAGCTGTTTGATCTGCTGAGCAGACAAGTCGCCGCTGTTCCAGACCGCGACGGGCGCGGATGGATCGCTCGCGCGCATTGCAAGTCCACGCCGCGCTTCGGCGACGATGGGTGCGAGCCACTCGCCTTCTTTGGATTGAATTGCTCCGAGCACCGACGGCTGAAACACATTGCCCTGGGACAACGTGATCAATTCCGCACCGAACGATCCGACGCAGAAGACTGTCCCGGATGAACACGCAGACGCGAGTGTGAGCGCTGACGATGTCAACGCGACGGCGTTGAGGCCGGCGGTTTTCAAGACGGCGCGGATTTGTTCGACGCGCGTATTCAGCGCCGCTGTGAGCAACAAGGAGCGCGATCCTCCTTCGCTCGATTCAGATTCGCCAGTGATGTAGTCGAGCACGAGATCGTTGGGGTCGAGCGAGAAATCGCGTTCGGCTTGTAAGCGCAACATCCCGGCGAGATTCTCAGCGCTCATCGTCGGGACGGTTTTCATTTTGAGCATGAGCCATTGCGTCGGCAATCCGGCGACGGCGCGTTTGGCGGTGAATTTATTTTCTTTCAAAAACGCGTCGAACTTTTTGCCGAGTTCCACCGGCTTGTCGAGCGTGTCACCGTCTGAGAACGTGAACGCGGCGACGCGCACGAGTGATGTCGCTGCGATGTCAAACGAGACCTCGGCGACATGAATGAAGCCGGGGCCTACTGCAATGCCGAGAGCCGATTTGGCCATTAACGCGAACCTCCGAACGACGAGCTTGAACTGGAACCGGACGTATTCGACTTCTGAGAATTTTGCTGCAATGGTGAGGTCTGCGTTCCCGGTGTCACGGCTTTGCCTGCTCGCAAGTCTTCTAAAATGCCGGGATCGAGCGGCCAGCCGAGATGGGACATGTCTTTGCAATAGAGAACTTTTGGCACCGTGCCGCTTGCATCGAAAACACAGCGCATGCGTTTGAAGCCGCGCCCGTCGCCACTGACTGCAACGATGTCGGCTGAAAAGCGTTTTGATTTGGCGGTGATGTAATTCGAAATGGTCAGCGCTTTCGGAGCGGAGAGCGTGTCGAGCACCCACGCGACGTTCGTCAAATCCGTGCCACTGGATGTGCGCCGAGCGATCAGTGCATCGCCGTCGCCTTCCGCCATTCCGGGCAAACATTGCAGAACTTCTTTCGGAGCCGTGTTGATGTTGACGAGACCTTGAATGATCTTTTCAGGATTGACGGTGATCTTATCGACGACCTTTTTGAACTCGTCGGGAGTGAGTCCCAATTTGTAATAAAATTCAAAGACACTGCGATAGCCCCGGTTCGCTCGCGCGCGGAGTTGAATCGCTGTCAGGCGCGCGGGGCTTGCAATTTTGGAGAACAGTTGCGTGATCTGCGTTGAGCTGGCTTGCGCGATGTTTGTGCGCGGTTTGCCGTTGGCGTCGGTGTTCACTTCACGGCTGTAGACGGTCAGATATTTCATAATGCCGCAGCGCGCGTTTCCGTTGAAACCGCTGATACTCAATGTTGATTTTGCATCGTCCTCGCTGGCATCCACAACGCCGTTGTGATTGGCGTCCACTCCATATAAGAGGTCGGTCGTCGCGCCTTTGACGAGCAGAATTTCCTCGGGCGTTTCGAACGGGGCGTTTTTGCAATAATACGGTTCGGCCAGCAGCAGATAATACTCGCTCTCGGCACCGCCTTGATTCGAAACGCTATCGTCCGAGTCGCGCCAATCGGTGATCGATCCGGACAAATCCGTGGACATGTTTGGCATCGCTTTGAGCATCTCGTACGTTGCGGTGTTGAGATTCAGTTTCGAGGCTTCGTCGGTCAATCCGAACGCGTATTTGGTTTCGTCGGTGACGTCGGGTTTCAGAATCCAAAAATAACCATCACCGACCGGATTCGCTTCGCACTGCATTTCAGTATCGAGCGCGATCGGGTCCTGGTTGCTGGTCAGATGGTTGATGCAATATGCGATGGCTCCGCGCGCGATGCCGGCGGCTTGTAGCGTGGCGGCGCGGTTGGCGGCGGCCTGCGCTTCGATGCGCATTTCGCGGACGAAGACCAACAGAAGGCTGGAGAGAATCAGGATCGTCGCGATGGCGAGGAGCATGATGCTGCCGCGTGGGATTGAGTGCTGTTTCATTGCGCGCTCCCGCTGGCCGCTTGGGCCGCTGAAACGCCGCACGGAATCGCGAAGACGTGCGTCAATGTGTACACAAGATCTTCGCCGGTTCTTGTGTCGGGAACGTCGAGAGTGAGTGTGACTTCGATTGCGTTGGGAAGGATGTCGCCTTGCGCTTTCGAGTCCCAATCGTCGCGCCACAGCGTGCCGTCGTAGTAGCGCAAATAGCATGTGCGGATGTTGCGGCAGAGAACTTGGACGCGCGGATCAGAGGCTTTCGACGGGAGTAAATTATAGTACACACGCCGCACGAGCGCCTGCCTGGTGGAGCCTTCGGGCGTCTCGATGGAGAATTCGACTTTGCGGCAATCCGCTCCCATTTCATCTTTGTGCGGCGTGTTCGCGGATGAAAAAAAGGAGAGGAGTACAATGGCTTGGCCGTCAGAGGATGCGGCGTGAACACCGCTGGTTGTGCTATTCAAACTGGATTTGGACGTGGACAAGCCGCCTGAGCTCGCACCCATTCCAGCGCTGGTTCCTGAGCCGCTACTGGATGAGCCGCCGCCGCTCTGCGCGGTGCCGGTGAATTCGCCGGCGAGGATACCGGTGGGCGGAAGCGCGCCGTCAAAATCCTGCGTGATGAGTGCAAATGCGTTCGATGCTTTTTGAAGCGCGTCGAGCGAGCGCGTGGCACTTTCACGCGATTTGAAACCAAAGTACATGCTGGAATATAAAACGGTGGACAGCAGTGCGGTCATTGCGAGGGCGATCAGCAATTCGAGCAGCGTGAATGCCCGGGGTATTGAGCAGTGGGCGGGCCGTTGTGTGTTCATTGGCCTTGATCCACCAATGTTGTGACGATAAATTCGCGTTCGGATCCGCGCGCGGTCCAGTAGACGCGGACATTCAATTCCTGAAGCGTGCTCGAATCCCAGTTTTGAATTTCTGCTTTCCAGCGAAAGTTCGGACGTTCGGGCGCGAAGTCGCCGGAGAGAAGACCGAGTTTCCAATCGCCGGTGGCAACGAGTTCGTTGAGTTTTGAATCGGCGAGCGCGGCGGCTTCGGTCCGTTCTTTCGCGGACGCGGCGAGGCCGTTGGCGATGGAGAATCCCTGCATCACGACCGGCAACACGACGGCGATCAATCCGAGCGCGGCGAGCACTTCGATCAGTGTGAAACCTCGATGCTTTTTCTGAGTCCTGATCATGGCTGCCCGTCCTTGGCGATGCGCCACATTTCAGTCTCGGACGGTGCGCCGATGTCGATTTCCGAACCATTGCGCCCGGTCAATCGCAGGGTCAGCATCTCGCAGCGCCCGTCCGGAAAAAACTGGACGCCTTGCGTTGCGGGAACTGCCTTTTCGTTGCCTTCACCTTGAGCGAGTGGCAAGTCTTTTGAAACGACGGGCGAACCGTTTTCGTCGAGCCAATCGGCTTTAGTTCCGTCGGGGATGTGAAAGTGCTGGCCGTGTGACGAGCCCATTTCTTTGAACTCCGCGCCAACTTGCGCGTTGAGCCAGAACGAACCGGACGCTGTGTCCACGTTGAGCCGGTACGGACGGCCTTCAGAGATCGCGAGTGCGCGTCCGTTTCGGGCGAGCGCGACGATTTTGTTCGCCGCATTCGCCGTTGAACGCCCCGCTAAAAATCCGCTGAATTCCGGCAGCGATACCGCCAGAACGATGCAGATGATCGCCATCACGAAGATTAATTCGATCAACGTGAAGCCGCTCAGGCCGTGGGTTCGAATCGAACGCACGGCGGCAGCGGAGCGGGGGAGTTTAATGCGCGAGAGGCGGTTCATTTTAATGAGCGAAAACGACTACTTGGCTTCCTCGTTCCAGTTGCCAACATCGTCTTCAGTGCCTTCGGCTCCGTCGGGTCCGGAGGAGAAAATGTCGAAGCCTTTGGGATTGTGCTGCCCCAGGAATTTGTAGAGATACGGATGGCCCCAGGGATCGTTGCTGATCTTCTGTTTGAGATACGGCCCGGCCCAACCTTTCGAATTGCCGGGCTGTTCCATCAATGAGGCCAGGCCTTCTTCGGAGGATGGGAAGCGACCGACATCGACTTCGAATTGGTCGAGCGCGCCGGAGACATTTCCGATCTGCGCCTTTGCTGTGGTGACGCGCGCTTTTTCGGATTGCCCTGCGAAATTGCGCATGACAATCGTCGCGAGCACCGCGAGAATGACAAGCACCAACATCAATTCAATCAACGTAAATCCACGCTGAGCCATCAACCGCCGATTTGACATATTCATTATCTCTACCTCTTCCTTATCACTCAAACTTTTAAAACCCGAAACCCGAAACAAAATTTAGTGGATCATTTCCTGCAGATTGAAAATCGGGAGCAGCATTCCGACGACAATCGTTCCAATCATGCCTGCCATAACGAACAACAGAATCGGTTCGGCCAGCGCGACCAGCATGCGCAATTGGCGGTCGAGTTCTGTTTCAAACGACGCCGACATGCGCATCAATTCCTTGTCCAAGCGCCCGGTCTCTTCGGCGACGGCGACCATTTCAGTCACGGACGGCGGGAACAATTTTGCACTGACCGCCAGGCTTTTCGACAATGACGCGCCTTTCTGAACGTCCTCAATCGCTCGGCCCACCGTGTCGGAGAGAATCTGATTTCCGATCGCTTCTTTCGACACTTTCAGTGCTGCGATCAACGGCACACCAGATCCCAACAACGTTCCCAACATGCGTGTGAAGCGGACGAGTGCGAAACGCGCGACAACCATTCCCAGCATCGGTGTGGACAGCGTGGCCATTTCCAATCCGCGCCGCCCGCTTTCGGTTTGTAGAATCTTGTGCGCCGCGACATACAGGAGCGCTATTCCGGCCAGCATGTACACCCCATATTTTAGAATCGCATCGCTCAAGCCGACGATGATTAGCGTGAGCGCGGGAAGCGAACCGCCCATGTCTTTGAAGATCTGCGAGAAACGCGGAATGAAGAACGTGAGCAGAAAAATCAAGACCAATGTCGCCACGGCAGCCAGCACTGCTGGATACACCAACGCCGCCTTGACCTTGCCTTTTAAATCCTGTTCGCGCGATTGAAATTCAGCGATTTGCCCCAGGACGATTTCGAGGAACCCGCCCATTTCGCCCGCGCGCACCATTGCGACATAAACGGGTGGAAACGTGCGATTGAATTTGGCGAGCGAATCCGCCAACGCCGTCCCGCCGACGACATCATCATGAATCGCGGTCCACTGTGCTTTTGCAATCGGATTTGAGGCTTCGCGTATGGTGATGTTCAGTGCGCGGCTTAACGGAACGCCGGCGCTCAACAAATTCGCGAGTCCACGCGTGAAGGCTTCAACGCGAGCTTGTGAGACTTTGCCGTTGGCTGCGACGTTCTTCGCAACGGGAGCGGCGTCGCCGGATTTATTTTCTTTGACGAGCACGGGCGTGAAGCCCAGGCGCATGATCTGATCCATCGCAGCGGAGCGGCTGTCGGCGGTCAGCGTGCCGGCGTTCTCGGATCCTTTTTTGTCAACGGCTTTGTATATGAAGACGGGCATAGTAACTCAAGTTTAAGGTTTCTGGTTGCACCAACGTTTTTATGCCGCCCTTTCAGGGTTTTCTCGTTTCGCGTTCCGTGACCTAGGCCTTACGGCCCAAGCTACATTATGCCGCCCATTTGGGGCTGAATATAACGGCTTACATTGCTTGTAAAACGGGGTGTTACTCTTCCTTCGTTGCCCTCAATACTTCTTCCATTGTTGTCCGTCCTTCCATGATGATGCGCCAGCCGTCTTCGCGCAGGCTCTTCATGCCTTGTTTCGTGGCAATCTTTCGGATTTCGCCGGTCGATGTTCGCGCGAGTATCGCTTGTTTGATTTCTTCGGTGACGCCCATGGTTTCGCAGATGACCGTTCGGCCTCGGAAGCCGGTGCCCTGGCATTCACGGCAGCCTTTGCCTTTGTAAAGCGCTTTGGGGGCCGGGCGCGATTTGTCGAAACGCATGATGTCTTTTGGCGTGATCGGGACTTCTTCTTTGCAATGTTTGCAGATCAATCGGACCAGGCGTTGCGCCAGGACGCCTTCGAGCGACGAGGCAGCGAGGTACGGTTCGATGCCCATGTCAACGAGGCGCGTCAAGGCTCCGGGCGCGTCGTTGGTGTGGAGTGTTGAGAAGACGAGATGGCCGGTGAGTGAGGCTTGGACGGCGATTTCGGCGGTTTCGCAATCGCGGATTTCGCCGATCAACACGACGTCGGGATCGTGACGCAAAATCGAGCGCAGGCCGGACGCGAAGGTTAGCCCGGCTTTGGTGTTGACTTGAATTTGGTTGATGCCGGTGAGTTGATATTCGACCGGGTCTTCGATCGTGATGATCTTCAAATCGGGCGTGTTGATGCGCGAGAGTGCGGCGTAGAGCGTCGTTGTTTTTCCGCTGCCGGTCGGGCCGGTGACGAGGAAGATGCCGTGCGGCAATTCGAGGATGTGTTGAATGAGTCCGATGTCTTCGGCGCACATGCCGAGTTGTTCGAGGTCGAGTTGTGTCTGGCCTCGATGCAGTAAGCGCAGCACGACGCCTTCGCCGTGAAGCATCGGGATCATGGATGCGCGGACGTCGACTTCAGCGCTGCCGATTTTGAGTTTGATGCGACCGTCCTGGGGCAAGCGCTTCTCGGCGATGTTCAGGTGCGCGAGGATTTTCAGGCGCGAGATGATCGAGGCTTGATACTGCTTGACTGTCGGCGGAATGTTGGCTTCTTGCAGGACGCCGTCGATGCGATAGCGCACGCGCAATTCGCGTTCGAACGGTTCGAAGTGAACGTCGGTAGCTCGAAGGTGGATGCCTTCGGCGAGGACCTGGTTCACGAATTTGATGATCGACGCTTCACCGGCTCCGTCGGCGAGATCGACGTTGTCTTCGGGTTCGTCGGAAAGGACTTCGATACCGCTGGCACTCTCTTCGTTGGCCATCGATTCGAGCGTGTCGGCTCCGACTCCGAGGTGGCGGCGGACGCAGCGATCAATGTCAATGCTGGGAGCGAGTTGGACGCGCACGTCGAGTCCGGTGGCGACGCGCAATTCGTCGAGGCCGGTGGATTCAAAGAAGCGCGGCGATGCGACGGTGACGGTTCCGTTTTCGAGCGAGAGTGGAATGAGGCGGTGCTTGAGCAGAACGCGGACGGGGAATTTGCGCAGGAATTCTTTGCTGGGATTGTAGGCGGACAGATCGGCCATCGGGACGCCGAAGCGCTCGGAGAAGAACTTGAGCGCGAGGTCTTCGGTTGCAGCTCCGGACGCGACGACGGCGTCGTCAACGGCTTTGCCTTCGACGGTCATCTCGCGATGCGCACGGGCTGCGCCGTCGGCGTCGATGACGCCTGCCTTGAGCATTTGTTCCAACACTCGATCCACGCTGTACTCCGATATTGATGAGTGGGGCGAAGCTTGCGCTTCGCCCCGGTTTGGTTCGTATTCTTTTAAACTATACAGCGATGGCGCACGGATCGTTGATGACTTTTTCGTCAATCAATTGAATCGTGCTTATTCCAACATACCGTACATGACGAGGACGGCTTCCTGCTTGGCGCTGAGCAATTCCTTGAGGGATTCCTGGGCCTTCTTCAGCGTGGCCTTGCTCTTTTCGCGTTCTTCGCGGAGGCCTTTGAGGGCTTCCTGGATCGCCTTGGCATCAGCGTCTTTGGAATCGGTCAAGGCTTTGAGGGCTTCCATCTTTTTCGTCATTTCGGATTTGTTCGGATCTTCAGCCGGCTTGTCACCGCCCGGGCGTCCGAACAGCCCGCGCATGCTGGCGCGGCTTTCGCCCTGAATCTTCATCAGGTCATCGAGCTTCGGTTGGATGGCTTTCCATTCGTCGTCGCTCACGGCGAGCTGCTCTTTCAAGCGTGACGTCATTTGTTCGCGCATCTTGGCCGGATCGAAACCGCCACGGCTACGGCCGCCGCCGGGAGGCGCGTCTTCCGCGCGAACGGCCGCCGCACAGATCAACGCACACGCCACCATCGCACAGAACCACTTCACCTGTCGCATCGCTTTTCTCCTGAAATGAATGTTACGCACTGCTTTCGTTGCGGCGGCTGCAAACATGCTGCCTGAAACCGCGATACTTTTTTAGTCGTCTATTGCTTCGGAGTATTTCTCATATCGGGCCGACTGCCGTTCCAGCGTTCACCTTCGCGCGGCCAGTCGGGACCGAAACGGTGGCGTGTGGAGTCGTCGCGACCTTTTCGGAAATTGTCGTACTTCACGCGCTGGTCGGGCGTCAACATACCGCGCGTTTTTTCAATCGCGTCGTCGAACGATTTCTTCCATTCTTTGGCCAATTCGTCAGACTTCTGTGCGTACCGAGCGAGCGCTTCGTCGTACTGTTTGCGTTGCTCGGGTTCGAAGAGCGCTTTGAGTGCTTCGTCACGTTGTTTGCGTTGGGAGTCCTGTTCCATCTTTTTGTAGCGGTCGATCTCCTCGTTTTTCGCGTCGTATTGAGCGTAGAGCGCTGCCTGTTGTTTACGTTGATCGTCGGTCATCAATGAGCGGATGGCTTCGTCACGTTCTTTACGCAAAGCGTCGCGGCGTTCGTGATTCATCGGATTGTTCTTCATGACCTCGCCCCAGATCGAGCGCATCTGGTCGCTCTGTTCGGGCGATAAATTTAATTCTTTCAACCAACTAGGCGGCCCGACGGATTGGGGACCCGTCGGTTTCGGCGGCGTATTTAAGTTGGGCCGATTTGGGACGGGACCTGGACCGCGCCCTGGATTGGGATCAACAAGTTGGGGACCTGGGACGTGATCTGGACCGACTTCAGGGCCAGGGCCCGAGCCTTGGATTGTTGGTCCAGGTTGAGCCGCGACAACGACGATGTCCGAGGGGCCTTTTGCGAGTGAGCGTTCCCAGACTTTGCCGACCATGATGCCTGCTGAGAACGCGGCGGCGAAGCACAGTCCTACGATGATGCGGAGATTATTCACGTCCGTCGTCCCTCACAGATGCGGCATCGCGGGCGACGGCCAAGGTGAGCGGATCGACGGATTCAACAGCGGATGCAAACTCATTTCCTGGCACGACGGTGAGCATGATGCTGGCGAGCGAGTCGTTTGTTGACGCTGCGGTGACGATGCGGGGCGAATGCGCAGGCGCGGATTGCATTGAGAGCATGGCCGTACTGCAACCCAGAATGACGGCGGCGGCTGCGGCGGTCAGCCAGCGAGCCAAGCGCGCAGTGTTGTCGGCGGCGATGCGTTCGCGGAAACGCAGTGTGGCCATGGGGCGCATGGCGGGGATCGAGGCGGCTTTCAGGAAGCGCGCGGTGCGGCTCAGGCGATCCAATTCAAGCGCACAGACAGCGCAACCGGCGGCGTGCGTTGCGACTCGTTCGCACTCGCTCGCGGCTAGTTCGCCGTCATGAAAGGCATGTAGTTTGTTGGTCCATTCACAGGTCATGTTCAAAGCCCCGAAGCTGTCCATCACAGGTACTCTTTCAACAGGTGTTTCAATTCTGCCCGCGCTCGGAAGAGCCGCGATTCGACGGTTCCTTGCGGCACATCCAGCACACCGGCGATTTCAGCGTATGACAACCCTTCCATTTCACGCAAGACTATGACGGTCCGAAATTCATCACTCATCCCACTGAGCGCCGCCATCACATCCATGCGAATCTCACTGTTGCGCGATTCGTCCTGAAGCCCCGTCACCTTCATGCCCTTTAAGAGGGCCTGGGACGCCTCGGAAAAATCAGTCGCCTTGACCACTTCGCGGACGCGTTTGGAACGCCGGAGCCGCGCGGTTTGATTGACCAGAATGCGCGACAACCACGTCTTAAACGACGACCGACCTTCGAACGCTTTCAACCGCTGATATGCGCCCAGCAATGTTTCTTGGACCATATCTTCCGCGTCGGATGCGTTGCCCGCCAGCGAAAAGGCGAGACGGTGCAGCGCGGGAGCATGTAGCTCAGCCAAGGACTCAAACGCCGCATCGTCGCCGCGCCGCGCCCGTTCAAGAAGAACTGATTCTAATTCGTTCACGCGCGATCCGGTCCGGCTCTCGTTTGAATCCCCGTTCAAAGATACTGTGTCCTCAGCTCGCTAGTTTCTTCCGAAAAAACGGGTAAAAGTTTAAGGTTCGTACAAGCAAGCTGCCTAGTTGACTATCGTTGCGTCGCTACTGAACGGAAAATCTATACAATTAAACGAGACTGCCTGGTAAGGCCGTCCTACGAAAATGCCAATTCCTTGATGGCCGCGACGGCTCGTTTTGTCGCGCCTTGTCGTTGCAGAAATGCGTTACGCGCTCGGGTCGCCATTGCGGTTGCGTCGTCGCGTTGAGAAAATAATTGATTCAATTCAGGCAGCAGTGATTCACGCGAAATTTCGATGGAGCCATTGCAGGCGCGCAGGATGTCGATGGCTTCGTTGAAGTTGTACATGTGCGGACCGTGGATGACGGGGACACTCATACCGCAGGGTTCCATCACGTTTTGGCCGCCGTGTGGGATCAGTGAGCCGCCGACGAAAGCGACATCTGCGGCTGCATACATGCGCTTTAATTCACCCATCACATCGACCAAAATTACGTGGGACGGCGGCGCGATGTCCTGGGGGTTTTGCATGGCGCTGCGGCGAATACAGACGAATCCGGCGGCGCGAATTTCGTCTTCAACGGCGTTGAAGCGTTCGGGGTGGCGCGGGACGAGGATCAGGCGCAATCCAGGCGCGGTAGACGCTTGGAGTTTTTTGACGGAGTCGAGCAGCGCGGCTTCTTCGCTGGGATGGGTGCTGCCTCCGATGAGGACGGGCGCGTCCGTCGCAATGCCGAGTTCGGTGCGGAGCGCGGTGCGATGGGATTGCGAAGGCGGGGCGGTGTCGACGGCGTCGTATTTGATGTTGCCGGAGACGATGACGTGCGCGGGATCGACGCCGAGATGTTTCAGGCGGTCGGCGTATTCATCGGTCTGGACCAACCAGCGGGTTGCGCGCACGAATGCTCCGCGCACGAAGGCCCAGCCTTGCTTGTAGCGCTTGGCTGAACGTTCGGTGATGCGACCGTTGACAACCAGAATCGGGATGCCGCGTGCGGCGGCTTCGGCGGTCATGTTGGGCCAGACTTCAAGTTCCATCAGGACGACAATGGATGGCTTGATGCGGTCTAAAAAGCGTTTCACGGTCCATGAAAAATCGTGCGGATAGTAGACGACGTGTGCGGCTCCGTAGCGTTTTTCGGCGACGGCTTGGCCGGTCACGGTTGTGGTGGAGATAACGATGTCGGCGTCGGGCCATTCGGCTTTCAAAGCTTTGACGAGCGGTTCTGCGGCGGTTGCTTCGCCGACGGAAACGGCGTGAATCCAGATGCGTTTGCGCCCGGATTCACGTTCAGAGACGTGGCCCATTTTGGCGCTGAAGGGGGCGCTGAGTTTGCCTTTGATGCGGCGGTACAGAAAGTATGGCACCGCGACGGCGGCGAGGCTGAGGTAGAGGGCGTCGAAGCGTTTGGATGCGCTCAAGGTTTCGGGTTTCGCGTTTCGGGTTTTAAAGAGCCGCGCACGCTAGTAAGCGGCAACGAACACCGCCAGGCCGCTTACTGGCGTGCGCGGCTCTTTATTCGAGAGTTAAAAAGACGATGTAGGCGCCTTTGGTTGTGGGCAATTCGAGTTGCTTGGTTTTCTCTTTTGAGAACTGATAGGTGATCGGGCCGAAGACCGTTTTTTCGCCGGTCTTGGTTTTTTCGCGGACAGTGACGTCCACTTTAGCGGCACCCTGGCGCGACAATTCCAGCGAGAAACCGCCGACTTGGGCGGAGGCTTTAGGCGTGGCGGCGGAAAGTGTGACGGATTGCGCGCCGCCGTTGGTGAATTTAGAGAACGCGCTCGAGGCCAGCTGTGCCTTGTATCGGGCCAGATCGGCTGGAATCGCGCCGGGTTTCCCCGGTTCGCTGGCGACCACGGTTTGGACGTTGATTGCTTCAGCTTTGACTGCGGCGCAACACATCGCGCTTGCCACCAATGCCATCATGAATTTTAGAAAAAACGGTATCGAACGATTCATCCCACTCACGCACAAGCCTCTCTTCAAGTCAGCATCTATCCTAACACAATCGAGCGGTTTTCAAGTCCGCCGCGTACGTCACTTTTGTCATTTACGTTATTGATCAGTGTCCAAATCGCCGCTCATGAGTCCGTTGACTCGATCCGCCGATTTATAATACAGCGTCACGACCGGATCGCTGCTTCCCGGCACGAAGCGGACGCGGACACCGTAATTATCGTCCTGCGTTTCCGGGATGCTCATGGAACTTACCGCCACGATGGGTTGAACAGGTTCTGGATTGAGTGTCGGTTGAGGCGTCAATCCGGGTATTCCGAACATCATGTATAGCGATGCAGCCAAACCGATTCCCGCCGCAAATTTCCACGCGTAGGAAAAGGGTGATGTCGCTTTGGCCGGGCGAATGCGTTCTGTCGAATCGATTTTTTTAACTGCTGTGGAGCGGGCTGAAATCGTATTCCACGCGCGGTCCCACTTTTCGGGTTGGACGCGGGGAGCGGCTTCGCGGCGCGCGGAGGTGGACAGCTTGATGTCCTTCCACGTGGCGGTGAAGCGATCATTCGAAATGACCGGAACGGATTCGGATGCGGCGAACTGGTTCAGGCGTTCGGCGTCGAGTGCGGGGACGGATAAGGAACGCTCGGCGATCAGTGGCCAGAGGGTTTCGGAGGCATCGGACGACAGCGACGGGATCGTTTCGTTCCGGGCGGCGGTGTGCAGCTTTTTAAAGGCTGCGAGCGTCTGTGTGAACGCGGGGGCGCGCTCCAGTTTCGCTTCCAGTTCCACGCGCTCAGGAGCGGTTAATTCATCGTCCGCGTAGGCGCTTAGTTTCAGCAGGTCTTCGTTCGTCATCGTCGTGCTCCAAATCATCTGCGTCCCGCACACCGTGCTCGTGCGATGGGCCTTTCGGTTGAGTTTCAACCACGTGTTTTAAAAAAGTACGACACAATTTCCGAACAGTTACAAATGCGGTCCCAGCAATTCCTGCAATCGTTTTCGTGCGTAGAACAAGCGCGACATCACGGTGCCCATGTTGCAATTCAGCGTTTCGGCGATCTCTTTGTAGGAGAGACCTTCGGACGCGTGGAGCATGAAAACCGTGCGGTGCGATTCGGACAGCTTTTGAATCGCCACGCTGAACGCGTCGCTGAATTCGGACAATTCCGCGCGCCGCGTTGGGCTTTCGACGCTGCTGCGGGCGATACTGACGCCCGACGCGTCCTCGCCGGATTCGTCGCCTCCTGCCACGCGGTGTTCGTCCAGCGAGACTTCCACGCCGCGTTTCGAATGTCTTAATCGGTCGATCGACAAGTTGATCGCAATGCGCCGGATCCACGGAAAGAAGCGCGAGTCGCCGCGCAATTTTTCGAGTTGTTCATACGCTTTGACGAACGCGTCTTGAACCACATCCAACGCCTTGTCTTCATCTCGCAACAACCGCCACGCCACGGCAAAAACGCCTTGCCGGTGCTTGGTGAACAATGCTTCGAACGCTTGGGCGTCACCGTTCAACGCCTGCTCTACCCAGCGTCCATCTTCTTGAGTGCTGACTGCCTGTGTGCTCGGACCATCGTTAGCACCGGTATTAGCCGGAGTGGCGGATGGAGGAACCGCAGGATCGTTACGTAATTTGGACGGTGCCGTTTCGGGCTTATTCATGTCAAATTCGGTCTTTTCAAAAAGTATTTTTGAAGGAATGAGCGGGGTCACGCGTAGCCTTCAAACTGTTTTAAAAACAAGTCACATCATTGCGCTTGCTGTACAGCCCCGAAGGGGCGGAATAATGTAGCCCAGGGCGTAAGCCCTGGGTTTGGATGTGACGCGAATTGAGAGCCGCAATGCGGCGGTATAAATTGTTGAGGCGTTCTGTGATTCAACACTTTATGTCGCTCCTTCAGGGCTTTTAACTCGCTTGATATTTCAACCCAGGGCTTACGCCCTGGGCTACATTATTTCGCCCCATTCGGGGCTAACGGCAAACAATTCACGACAATCACCTGATTCGATACCGATATCGCATTGTGAGCGATAAATCTGATACCTACTTTATCGTATAATCTCGTGCTCGGATTTATAGTCCGAATCGCGCAATGAATTGGGGGTGAGCGTGAGCCATTCGGGGGAGAGTTCGTCGACGTGAATCACGGCTGTGCCGGGCGCGAGGCGTGGTTCTTCGTGGGCGAGTCCGCAGCGGGCGTCGGAGGCCAGCGGCACGGCGCTTTCGTCGCCGTTGAATTTCGGCAGAATTTCAGAACGCAGCACCCGACCTTTTAAGGCTGAGAATTGTTTCGTTTCGGGGATGCGCCATTCGATGGAGCATTCCGCGTCGGGCGTCAACGGTGTCTTGACTTGCATCACAAATGCGCCGCGATTTTTGTCTTTGCGTTTGAAGCCAGTGACGAGCGCTTCGACGGGCGCGGCGCTTCCGCAGTGGATTTCGCAGGGTAGATTCAGCAGCATGTCATCGATGCTGAAGACGGCTCCCGGCACACCTGGTGGGACGATGCCGCGAATGGCGATCAGTTTAGGGCACAGGCGGACGTTGCGCATCGATACCGGTGGTAAGTTGAAACCGAATGAGCGGTGTTGGATCGCAGACCAAGTTGATTCGCTGACGAACACCTGCCCGCGTCCCGCCGCTGATTCAATGCGGTTCGCGACGTTGACGACGTCGCCGATGACGGTGAATTCGATCTTCTGAGCGCCACCGATATTTCCGGCGCAGACTTTTCCCGTGTTCAAACCGATGCCATGCGCCAGGCCGCCTGGGGGCAAGGTGAAACCGGAGCGACCGGGTTCGTCGCGATTGAATTCGAAGACTGCGATTTGCATTTCCAAACCGGCGGCGACGGCGTGGGCTGAGAATTCGGGGAGGTCGCCGAGGACGCCCCAGAACGCCATGATCTGGTCGCCCGCGCATTTGTCCACTGACCCGCCCCGACGAAAGACGAGTTGTTGCATGACAGTGAAATAGCGGTTGAGCAAACCGACGACGTCTTCGGGGCGCATGTCGGCGGAGAGGCGCGTGAAGCCGCAGATGTCGGAATAGAAGATGGTGCCGTTGCGCAATTCGCCGCCGAGTTTGGCTTGCAGTGTGCCGTTGAGCAGGCCTTCGGCGATGGAGGGGGCGAAGAAGCGTTGCAAATTCGAGCGGCGCGTCTGCTCTTCGAGGGCGGTGAACGCGAGCTCAATGTTGCGGACGATCAAGCCGGTGAGCGCGGAGAGCAGGCGCAAAATATTGACGTCTTCATCGTTGAACGTGCCGGTGCTGAAGAGTTGAATCATGCCGAGATTTTTATCGCCTGAGATCATTGGCGACGCCATCAAGGCGTTGACTTTGGTGAAACTTTCGACGCCGATGGCGCTCTTGAACGCGGTCAATGTTTTGAGGTCTTTGGCGTTGATCCAGAAGGCGATCTTTTCGTTTTTGACGCGGTTGAGAATCGTGCGCGAGAGTTTCAATTCGCGCGTGTCCCAGGACACATCGGAGCGGAAGCGCGCGCAGGCGAGGCCTTCGGGCGTGTAGTTGACGACTTGTCGGGCATTGCGTTTGATGACGGTAGGCAGTTCGCCAGTGCGGCTGTAGAGCACCATCAGGGCGTTGCAGGTGTCGGGAAACGCGGCCATTAATTGGTCGAGACAAATCTCAACGATGTCGCCCAGCGTTTGGGCTTCGGTCATGGCGTGGCTGGCTTCGTAGATGCACTTCAAGCGGCTCTGCAAAACTGATTTGTCGTCGGCAGTGAAGTCTTTGAGCTTCAGTGTGGCATCGAATGCGCCGCCGGGTTCGTCGTCTTCAAAACCGACGCCAGCCAGCGAGGGCACGACGGTGAGCATGGCTTCGGAGGCTTCGAGTTTTACTTTCGAAGGACCAGTGGGGCCGCCCATGGAGACGATCTGACCTGGTAACACCTGGTAATCTTTTTCGGGCGAGAGCGCTACGCCGTTAAGGTAGGACTTGTTGAGCGATTTTAAATCGCGGACGAAGACTTTGTCTTTTTCACGCCAGATCAGGCAATGCTGGCGCGAGACGCGTTCGGACGGGAACATGAGTGTGCAGCGTTCTTCGCGGCCCAGCAGCACGGCGTTTTCTTTATTGACGTGCACGGCCAGATCAATGCGCGAAGGCGCATTGGGCAGGGGGATCGAAGCGGGATCCCGTGTCACCACCAATTCCAATTTCGTGGACATGTGTTCCTTTTCGCGGACGACTAACCGACTGTACCTTATACAATGACATAAAATCGTCAATGAAATCGAGGGAATCATCCCAAACAAATGCCGTGTATTTAGAGACGGGCGAGCGTGTGCATAAATCAAATCGTTGACTTTTCCGTCACCTCGGGGGTATGTAATTCGTCAGAATTTTCGTACTCGTGCCTCATAGAAGGAGACTCATCATGCGGCGTTTGTTCATACTCTCTTTGATTGCTACGCTGTCGTTCGCGATGTTTGCCGAGGACGATGCGGCTAGGCGGATTTCGGCTCGGTTTGATGCGGCTAAACCGGATGCAAAACGGCTGGCGTTTTTCAGCTTGGATTGGTGCATGAATTTAAAGGACGCGAAGGAACGTGCAGCGAAGGAACACCGACCGATTCTTGTGATTCTCAATACCAATATTACGGCTGGGACGAATTTCTTCAGCGGACACACGTGAGCGAATATGGATCATGTGCGGGGGAGTTCCCTCGCCTGGCCTGCGACGCTCGATACGATCCGCCCATTTATTGTCACGTGGTGGAGTGGGCGGACGGTAGAGGATATGCCTGCCGATATTCGCGACGTGTATTCGGCGGCTGATTTTGGTGGGCGGCATATCAATATGGCACTGGTGCTTTTGGACGAAAACGGGAAGCATTTGCGCGGGTCGATTCCTCATGTTCGTCCCGGCGAATTTCGATTTAATCCTGAATCGCAAGGGCGTGATTTCAAACGCCAAGTCGAAGAGCTTGTCAGTGGCTTGACGCTGCCGAAATTTGTCCCGCCTGAAAAACAGGTGCTGACGTTGCCGACGGTCTGCGGGCCGGGCAAACCTAATGGCGTGCGGATTTATTTGACGGCTGAACAAAACCGGATGAACCATTACGGCACTCCGATTGTTGAGGCTGTACCGATGTCGGGCGATCTACGAAAAACGCTGGCGTATCCGGATGGGGAGCGAACGTTGAGTGCTACGGATTTGAAGCCGTGGTTGGAACAGATGTATCCGGCGGCGATCATGGACGGCAAAGGCGGCTTTCGGAAAATTGAGGGCAACTTGGCGTTCAAGTCTGCCGGGAAAGACGATAAACATCGATTCGCGACGATCACAGGGCGCGTTGATTTCGAATTGGATAATGTGGGTACGTCGACGTACTCGGGCGACGTGTCGATTGTGGTGAGTTATCCGTTGACTGAATCGACGGTCGAGTCGATCCGGGGCGTGGCTGATTTTACGGTGCCGAAAGGACCGGAGCGAATCAAAATCACGGCGGCGCTGGAGAGTGTGCCGGAGTAGGAATACGTAGTCTTATTGCTCAACGCTTTCATAACTTTACTTGAATTTGCCGCCGCTAGCGCGGCTGAAGTCATCGCACCGAATTGAATTCGTGAACAATAAACATCACCCCCCTGAAATCGGCGGCATAATGGTCACGTCATCATCATCGCTCAATATGCTTGCCGTCCCGCCAACGACTTGCTCATCATTAACGAAAAGCATGACCGACGCCTGCGGTGCGCCATGCTCGTCGAGCAGCAGACGTTGCAGTGCTGGGCCGTGCTTGGCCGCAAGTGCGTGCAAAACATCGGCGATGCTGGGAGCGTGTTCGCACTCAAGTGTGTCGCAGTCAATGCCGGCAGCGGCGCGAGCTTGGCCCAGCAATTTGATTCGAATTTTCACGACTGGTGTTTCTCCGATACGAGACGTTATGAACGCTCCTTCTATTACTTTTCGCGAGGCGTAAACCATTTTTTTGCGGTATCGCCGGGCAGTTCATTGCCTTTAACATCCACGGTCGCAGCGCTCATCTCAACGAGGTGCCGCTCCGCTTTATTGTACTCGTAAAAGCGGCCGATACCGGAGAAAGCGAGGCGGCGGTACGTCTGCCTGTTCTCCTCGCCCGCCGTGGTCTTGGCGTACAGCGTGTTGATTTGAATCCCGTCGATGAATGCCGCGTCGCGCGTCCATTGCAGCGCGGCTTTGAGAGGGTCTTCGGAGGTCGAAACGGGCGAATCATCACCGATGATGAGAATCGATTTTCGCGAGCGCTCGCGCCACACCATCCCGTTGACCGCGTAGCGCAACGCCGCATGCAACGCGCCCGACCCGCCGCCGAACGATGCGACGGAAAGTTCCTTTTCAATCGAGGCCGCGTTCCAAGTAAGCGGGGTGGGTTGCAGCGTATACTTCAACGTCACACGAGCGTCCAGCGCGCGGTAACGAATCAGGCCGATGCGTAACGACGGTTCGGTCCGGGCGAGTTCGCGCAGGACTGCGGTCAACGATCGGTTGACTTCCGGCCACGTGTGCAGAAAACTTGCAGTCGTGTCGAATGCAATCACGATGTCGGCAGGCCACTGCTCGCGCGGATAGTCGGACGGTTTTCCGTATTCAGACGATTCTTTCGACGCAGCTGTCGTGGATTCTTTTCCGAAATCATCGCGCAACGACATGCGCCATTCAGCCCATTTCAGAAGGTCGAATCTGTACGCTTTTCCACTCATCCGTTCAAGCGCGGAAGCGGCGGCGGCTTGCAGTTCCGGGCGATCCGGTCCAAGCGCTTTGATCAGCGCGTCGGCTCCGAGCATGTCGCGGAATTCGCCCAATTCTTCGGCGGCGGCGAGCGCGAGTTCGATGTCCGGCGACGAGAGTGTCTCACGTAAAAACGTTGCGGATTTCATCCCGGCGATGGCAGCCGCATGATGCGTCGCGCGGTTGCGTTCAATGGCAGAATACGCTTTCGCATCGGTGGCAGCACCGACCAGGCGTTTCAACGCCGAGTCCACACCGTCAGTTAAGGCCACCTCGCGCGCGGCCTGGCGTCGGATTGTGTGCATGGCGTCGCGCAGTGAAATCGCCAAAAGCGTCTCAGTTTTTTTTGCGGCTCCCCATTGCGTTAAAGCACTCAATGCCTTGACGGCAGCAATGCGGCGTTCGCCATCGCCGTCGGTGTAAAATCCAAGCAACGGAACGACCGCAACGGGCTGGCGGCTTTCGCCCAATTCACGCGCGGCGGCGCAGGCTTTAACAGCGTCGGGGTCTTTGAGCTTCGACGCGAGACGTGACACGTCCGAGAGCGGGGCAGGGCGCAGGCCGATGGCGGGCGCATCAGGCTCCGCGCAGCGGACGGCGGCGCACACGAAAATAATGTGCGAAAAGATTAAAAATCGTAGTCGCATTTTCAACACCTCGTACGACAGAGTATAGAATAGAGGCGACATTCGCAACCGCGTTGCGAATGACAAGAGCCGCGCACGCAAGTAAGCGGCATGAGTTGAATCAATCAAGAATCGGGCCAGACGAATCGGGACTTAACACATGAAATTGTATATTATGCGGCACGGAATTGCATACGACACATCGGAGTGGAATGGTTCGGAATTCGACCGCCCGTTGACGGATGAAGGACTGACGCGGACGCACGAAATCCTGAAGACGCTCAAGGCAAGCGGCGAGTTGACTGTCGATGCGATTTGGTCCAGCCCGCTCGCCCGCGCTCGGCAGACGGCTGAGATTGCCGCAGCGGTGCTGGGATTGAACGTGAAGATCGTCGATTCGTTACAATGTGGTGCGGACCTGCGCGACATAATGAAGTACGCGTTAAAATACCCGCCGCCAAATCGTTTAATGACTGTGGGCCACGAGCCTGATTGCGGATTGATTCTGAGCGAACTCACCGGAATCGAGGATGGCGACCTCGAATTCAAGCGCGCCGGGATCGCCCATATGGAAGGCGATCTGAAACCCGGTTCGATGAAATTGATTTGGAAATACGCTCCGAAAGATGTATTGGGCGATTGAGTCGAGAAGCGTGCCGAGTCAATTATGTGATTCCCGCATTTTGTTTGGCTTTCTTTTTGAATGACGGATCGTTTGGGGTATACTGTGAAGGAAGAGAGACTTGAAGCGTCTCAGTTCGTAAAAGGCGGTTTGAGAATCTGTCGCACAACGATAAAAGGAGAAATATCATGCCGAGTCTGATTCTTGCAAATTTGGAAAGCCCGTGGGTGATCTTGTTGTTGTTGGTCGTCGTCTTCATGTTCTTCGGTCACAAGTTGCCTGAAGTCGCGCGCAGCTTGGGTTCCAGCGTCAGCGAATTCAAGAAGGGCGTGAAAGCCGGCGAAGAAGAAGTGGCGGCTCAGGCCAAGAAGGATGAAGCCGAAAAGAAGTAAGCGTTTAATAATCGTGCAATTGCATCTGAATCGCCATTGACAAATGGTGTTTTACGATGGATGAGTGATTATGTGTCCTGCTTTAACAGAACTCGTATATCAAAACTACATCACAATTCTAGCTTACGGGTTAGTGTTAGTGTTGTTGTTCGGTAAGGATCTGCCGCTGATCGCACGATGGATGGCTAAAACATATTTTCGGTTCGGACATATTCTCTTTAAGAGAAAGTAGATGTTCTGCGGCGCCACATTGTTTTCGCCGCTTTGTGATGGCACCTTTTCATCAAAGACCTTTTATGTATTTACCGCTCGCCATCCTCAACAACCTCAACGCCACCTCGATCTTCTTCCTCGGGTTGGTGGGGTTGCTTTTGTTCGGAAAGGACCTTCCGCTGATTGCTCGTAACTTGGCGAAGGAATATTTTCGATACAAAAAAATGATCAACGAAGCGACCGCTGACATCCAACGCGAAATGGAGTCAGCGGCGACGCATCTTGAAAACGAAAAGCGCAAGCTTGAGTCCGAAATCAACACCACGATTCCATCGTTGGACAACACGATAAATCCATCGTCGAACGAAACGACGACGTCAGATCCGTACAGCAATGGCTCATATGGCGACGGCGAAATTCCATCGTACTCGTCTCATCATACAAACGAAACGCCGGCAAAGCCTGCCGCTGACCCAATGGCGTTGGACGTACCGTCTCCGTCATCGCACACGCGTTCAACCGATGCCGTCAAGTCCCCAGCAGCCAATGTCGCAAAACTGGACACCTATCAAAAAAGTGTCCCACCCCCATCCCGCATTCCGCCCTCGTTATAATTCGTACTTCCAGATAATTTAAATCAGCGATCAGATCGGGTGCCAAGGAGCAGTACTCTGCTCCTTGCTGTTGCGCACTCGACCAAACATGAATTTGAATGTGTATTAATCCCGAAGGGATCGCAGCCATTAGCCGGTGGTTGAGACCGCAGGCCGATACCACCGGAACCGTCACGAAGTCATCCCCATCCCGAAGGGATGACAGCATGTTTCGACTCAGCCTACTGTCATCCCTTCGGGATGCGGGTTCATTTTACATTTGTATCCGGTGGTATCGCGCTTTGCGCTCAACCACCGGCTAATGGCTTGGACCCCTTCGGGGTAAAATGGCCATCGTTCGTTGATCTGAGTTATCGCATCGTTGTAGTTTTCGCCTACAAACAAACGCGGCATTGAATGTCTCCATTCAATGCCGCGTCTTCCGTTTACGTTCTGATGACCCTACCGGTCCTGATTCAAATTCTGATACTGACTTTGATACTGAATCGGGTTCGGATTTTGAATCTGATTTTGGTTGATCAGATTCTGTTGGTTCTGCCGGGCGTCGTTGTAGAATTGGTCCGACGACTGGTTGTTGATGATGTCAGGCGGCGATTGGTTGCTCGAGTTCAAACCCAATGACACGTTGGCTGGATTTCGGTTCGAGAACGCTTGCGGAATCGACGCGCCGACTAGACCGGTCTCGGCCATCTGACGAATCAGCAGCGTGACGTCCGACGCTTTATTGAGTGCACTGCGGCTCGGCGGCTTCTTCGGAATCAAGACGGTGTCGCCGGGGCCGGGGCGGAAGTTGGAGATGCTGCCGCCGAACATATTCTTGTTCGCTTCGGAAAACACTTCACCATTCGCCATGACCACGTAGATTTGTTTCTTGTCCGCTTCAGGCAACAGGCCGCCGGCTTTGTTTAAGTAATCACCGACGCACATGCCGTTCTTCCAGACGAACGCGTTCGGGTAGTTCGCTTCGCCCAGCACCATGACAATATTTTCGCGGCGCGGGATGTACAACTCGTCGCCGTCTTCGAGCGCCACGTTGTCATGCGAATCCATAAAGCAGTTGGACAGCATATTGATGACGAGCCGTCCGCGCGCTTGGAAACGTTCGAT
>JBAXUS010000319.1:0-5184 GCA_037129555.1 Planctomycetota bacterium | reverse complement strand
CAATTCACCCGGCACGGGAAGGATCTATACCCTGGGCGCGCCCCTGCGCATCGCCCGTTCCGCGTCGGCCCGGACCTCGGCCACTCCGGCTCCAGAGGTAGACGGTGTTCGAGCCAATGATTTGAAAAAAGCTCGCTATTCCGCATTTCACCCAAGGGCAAAGCGGACTGTCCCACCTGCGGCATAAAAGTTTCCCGATGAAGATTGAACCGCTTGATATGATACATCGGAATCTTCGGGACGCCACTCGAGGCCGGTATGTGATTGCCACGCGGTGTTGACGGCGGCAACTGGTGCGAATCAAAGGGCTGCCGTTTTTTTTCAATTTAGAGCGATTATATTTCAAAAATGGGTGCATTGAGCATGATGAATCGAGTATCCCACTACTTCAAGATCCTGGTCTTTTTGTTGGCGTGTTGGGCATACGTAGGAATGGCCGAGGATGCGCCCTATTCGAGTTGGGCGCATTCAGGGAAATTGTTTATTCTCACGACGCCGGACGGCGCGAATCTGCCTTCGACAATGTCTGAGAGCGGGTTTCCGTTGCTGGTGCGCTTGGACAAAGACAACTTCGATTTCAAGCAAGCAAAAACCGATGGCTCCGACATCCGTTTCGCCGACGCATCCGGCGCGCCGCTCGCGTATCAGATTGACGCTTGGAACGCGCTTGACGGAAGTGCGAGTGTGTGGGTGCGCATCCCGGAGATCAAAGGAAATGCGCAGCAAGAAATCCGCATGTTCTGGGGCAAAGCCGACGCAGTTGGCGAATCAAACGGCAAGGCTGTCTTCAACACCGTCAACAATTATCTGACCGTCTACCATCTCGACGATCCCACCGCCGATAGCACCGGCGCGTTGACGTCAAAAGATCATGGCACCGAACGTGTTCCGGGGATGATTGGCACCGCGCGGCATTTCATTCCGGGCAAAGGGATCCTTTGTGGCGACGCGATCCCCACGTTCCCGACCGGCGCGAATCCGCATTCGACGGAGTTCTGGTTCAAGGCGGAGAGAATGGGCGAGCGGATCGTGTGTTGGGGCAACGGCGCACCGAAAGCGATGGTCCAGATCATCGTCGGCAAACCGCCGTATCTCGTCGCCGATTGTTACCACGGACCTGCGAATGTGCGCGGAAAATCGTTGGTGCCTTTGAACGAATGGGTACATGTTTTCCACACCTATGATCACGGTGATTCGCGTCTATATGTTAATGGCGAACTCGATGGCGTCATGACCTCCAACAACGCGCCGATGGAATTTAAGGCTCCTGTCAAGATGTATATGGGCGGCTGGCAGAATTACGGTTTCACCGGAGACATTGAAGAAGTGCGCGTGTCGAATGCCGCGCGCTCCGCCCATTGGATACACATGCAGTACGAGAACCAAAAGCCGCTGCAAACTCTCGTCGGCCCGCTCGTGCGTCCCGGAAATGATTTCTCCTTGTCGGAAAAGGTGATCAACACCGCCGAAGGAAAGAATGTTACTATCGCGTTGAACGCGGGCGGTGCGCGAAAGATTTATTGGATCATCAAACGCGATGGACACGAGACGCCAGTCGCGGTGGATCGTTTCGCGTTCACGTTGGACGCCGGGCGCGTGACCGCCGATGAGACCTTCACGCTTCTATGCAAGGCCGTGTTTGAGAAAGAAACGAAGACGATCGACGTCCCCGTCACCATCAAGAAAGGTATTCCCGATCCGGAGTTCGCGTTGAAGGCACCAGCGGTTTGGGACGGTCGCGCGACGATTGTCGTGGAAGCGCACGTTGCTAATGTACCGGCGATGCAAGCCAAGAATGCCAGCGCGCTGACGTATCACTGGACGACGTCGGGCATGGCCGTGATCAAAGAAATCACGCCGAGCAAATTGATTCTGAAGCGAGCGAACAACAGCGGTGCGTTGACGATCACGGTGGCTGTGAGCAATGGCGGAAAAGCGGTGAGTCAATCGATTACTCTTGCTGTCAAAGAGCCTGCGAACGATCCGTGGATCGCACGTGTTCCGGAGAAGGACGAGAAGCCCGTCGACAATCAATTCTTTGCGCGCGACGACAAAAACGAAGGCACGCTCTATTACAACGGCACGCTGGAAGACTCCGCGGATTCCGTCTTTTTGAAGCTCTATGCCGACGACAAACTCATCCGCACTGAGAACCAAAATCCGAACGCCGATAAATCGTATGCACTCAGCACAAAACTGACGGCTGGTTTGATCCGCTACAAGATCGAATTCGGCACGAAGGCAGGCGGCGTCGAAAAAGTGTTGCGGTCGGTTGACAATCTTATATGCGGTGACGCGTATATAATAGAAGGGCAGTCAAACGCGGTCGGATACAACTACGAAAACACGCGCCTGCGCGAGGACCTCACGCACACCGACAGCCCTTGGATCCGGAGTTTCGGTGGGAACGGCGAAGTTGACGGCGAAGCCACACGCGGCGGTTGGGGCAACGCGCGCGTCGAACGCTTGACGCCAACATCGCCGGATCGGATTCACTTCATCAGCGCGTGGGGTATGGCGCTGGCGAAGAAACTTGTCGACGAACACAAGATTCCCATCTGCATTCTCAATGGAGCCGTCGGCGGAACGCGCATCGACGAGCACATGCCCAATCACATTCGCAACGCGGCCAATCCCCATCGCGTGCGTTCGATCTACGCGAGGCTTAAACAGCGCGTCGTCGCCGCAAAACTTACGCACGGCATTCGCGGCGTTTTGTGGCATCAGGGGGAAGCCGATCAAGGTTTGGACGGTCCCGACAACTGTTACGGATGCGAGATGTATTGGAAGTATTGGGAGGAGTTGACGGCTGCGTGGAAGACAGACTATCCCAACATTCGTAACTACTACGTCTATCAAATCTGGCCCAATGCATGCAGCCAGGGTGGCAACACATACAGCGACAAGCTCCGTGACGTGCAGCGTTGCTTTGCGCACGCGTATTCCAACCTAAGCGTCATGCCCACGCTGCACATTCCCAGCGGGCAGAACTGCCATTTCAAAACAGACGACTACGAGAAGATGGGGCTGCTGATGGTACCGCTGTTGGAACGCGACAGTTACGGGAAGAAATTCGACGTGCCGATCACGGCTCCGGACATTCAGCGAGCGTATTACACAAGCAACAAGAAAGATGAAATCGCGTTGGCGTTCGACCAGCCCATGCTCTGGGACGATGCGCTGATATCGCAGTTTTTTCTCGACGACAACGCGCCGAAGATCGTAGCAGGTTCGGTTGCAGGCAATGTGATCACATTGAAGCTGGCTGCTTCCTGTGAATCGAAAACAGTGACCTATATTGTGGATCGAAAGTGGGATCGCACCCATCTGCTTTTCGGTAAGAACGGCATCGCCGCTCTGACCTTTTGCGACGTGCCGATTGATAGCATGAAATAAGTGGGAAGCGATAGCGTCGGAGTTGACGTTACTTACTTTTTCGGCTTCAATTCAAAACTGCGCAGCGCAATCCCGCGCTTGTGATTTTCGGCGTTGATACTTTGCGGCGTTTGCACGCGCAGTATCTGCACACCTTTGCTCAGTTTCAATTCCACAGGCTTCGTCTCTTGCCACAATCCATAACTCAGCTCAATCGGCACCGTTGCCAACACTGTTTTTCCGGAAAGGACCTCAAGCACCTGCTCCACATTGATACACGCCGCTTTCATCGTGATCACATAGGTGCCAGTTACCGGAACATCCAAACTATAATCCGCCCATTGGCTCTTCATCTGTTGCTGAAAGTAAACCTGTTTCCCGCCCGTGAAGCAATCGTGGACCAGCACATGCGGAGTTTGGCCACCCCACGAAATCTGTCCGCCCGTTTGCGCGAACGCCGCGGCGTCAACGTAGATGACATTATTCTCGCCCGCTTTAATCGGCGCTGATGATTGAGCGATGTCTGCTCCAGGTTGTTTCTCTTTCGGCGAACTTGTTTTCCCGTCATGCTTCAAGCCGGGATCGGCCTCCGCTTCGTCGGGCTTCAGCGACGCGGTTAAATCCGTTTTCGCAATCGTGATGGAATCGTTGATTGAATGCGCGATCTTTATCACAGCGGCGGCGCGATCCTTCGCGCTCAACGCACTCGCCAGCCAACGTAGATGCTCCACCTGCGTATACTTCGCAGCATCGGCGCACTTCTCTACGCCTGCCAGAAAATCTGTCCCCTTCAATCCTTCGAGTTTCGAAACCTCCCACCCGCGCCCGCGACGCGTCTTCGCAATCGCCACGTAACTCTTCATCGATTCCCGCATCGCCACCCTGCGCTTCCCGTATCACGCGCCGCGCCGCATCCCGCCCCGCCCAGCATAACCCAATTTCACACGACCCATCCGCCCCAGCACAGCCAGCGTTTCGACATCAGGAGAAGAAGAAAGAGTCGCACAATTCATCTCCCTACCTACCCTCGTTCTCGATAAGAATTCAAAGATAAAAGAAGGACTCATCACAGCGCAGCAAATAAAATAATACCAAAACGAGCTGATATTTAAAATAGAGTGTTTGCTTTACTCTTTTCCACTGTCAGCCCAGTGATGATTCAACTGATGAACACGCCACAATTTGTTATGTTTATCTTTATGCCTGCCTTTGCTTGTTAATGCCATTAAGAAATCTGAAACGCAATTATAACCGTTTCCAAGTGCAAGCAATTTTTGCTTTACGGCATCTGAAATATAGATGACATCGTCTATATCCTTTCCCATTGCTGCAAGGATTCTTTGACCACCATTAATCCCATCCCCAACGTAGTTCCAATCTTTGCGTCCAAAATCATAAAAATGAAACACCGGCCCTACATGTACACTCGCGCGAAAATGAAACTCTACCGGAAGAATATCATAAGCAGCATAGGTGCCAATTTTCGTTGCAAGTGCAACGGCAAAGCCAACCGCGTCATGTGTGTTCCGAAAAACAAAAATATAACCGTCACCGATACAAAGACTTGCTTCGAGGCCTGAGAGGAATGTCTTGTGTATTTCGCTGGTCCAATTGACGATATTTAATAACGACGAAAAGGAATTGATAATTAACGCTTGTTCGCCCGGTTTGTGCTCGGAAAAATCGGAAACATCAAAGTAAATAAAGGTCCTTTCTACTTCATTGGACACAATCTTGCTTGCTTCGTGGTCTTGGTTCTTAAAAGATAAGTTCAACTCTGCGAGTAACTTCTTAGGGATTTTAATATTG
>JBAXUS010000318.1:0-5211 GCA_037129555.1 Planctomycetota bacterium | reverse complement strand
GGAGCAACGTCGTGGAGACCGAAGGCATCGGCGGCATCAAAGGCTTCCGCTGCACGGACAACAAACTCGGCACCGGCACCGAACTGACCGCCAAGCCCGAGTGGAAAGCCACCTCGCCCAAGGCGCAGCTCGCTTTCAGATTCTACTGCACCCAGCCGCAGACCTTGATCCTCATTGCGGGTGACTTTTCAACGGAGATCGAGATCACCGCAGCCGAAGATCGCTGGCAAGAAATGCTGCTACCCGCAAACAAGTTCGTCAATTCCGCGAATCAAAAGCAGTTGGCAAGCTGGAAGGGTGTCACAACGATTCGCCTCAAACCAAAAGCGGATGCGGACATCACGAAGGTATTGTTTGCGCGGTTCAAGTGGGTGGAGCGGGAGAAAGTGAATGGGAAGTAGAACGATGCGGTGTAGGTTCGATAAGAATCTTTGAAAGCGATGATGAAAAAGCTCTTAACACTTCTACTGCTTGTTTCGCTGGTGGCGCTGCACGCTGCCGACAAAGCCAACGGCACGCTTTCATCCGGCGAGTATTTCATCCGGCAATCGTGGTCCCAAGAGCAGGACTTTCCGCGCCCTTACCAAGTGAACGTGCCGGCAAACTTGGACAACCGAAAGCTGCCCGTCTTGATCTTTCTGCACGGCAACGGCGGCAACGCCCGGAGCGCGATGAGCGGATTCCTGAAGCAGCACCCAACGATGGCGACGCGCTATGTGATGGTGTTTCCGGACGGCTATCTGAAGAGCTGGAATATCTCGGCCGAGCGGTCGAAGGCGGATGATCCCAGGTTCATCGAAGCCATCGTCGAAAAGCTCGCCGCTTGTGACAACGTCCAGCCGGATAATTTCACCATCATGGGCAACTCGAATGGCGCGGCGTTGGCGAATCAACTGGCCATCGAGAGTCGCTTGCCGAACATCCGCAACTACGTGACCGCCGTCAGCCCGCTCAACGTGCTGCAACACGACGGACGGAACTTCAAAGCCAAGGGCGATGACAGCAGCTACGAGGCCGTCGCGACACCCCGGACCGGCGTTCGAATCATGAACATCTCGGGAACCGAGGATCACCTGATTCCGTATGACGGTGGGCCCTCCCCGGCGATTCCCGCGAAGAACGGTAAACTCGGCTTCGTCGCTGCGGAGGAGTCCATTTTCCTCTGGGCCAAGACCATGGGATACCAAGGCGAGAAACTGAAGAAACCGAGCAGCCTTGTCGGTAAGCTCGAGATCTTTAGCTACCTCGATGGCGCGATCATGCACTGCAAGGCTCTGGGCGAAGGTCACGGCGCGGCTGGTGCGATCGATGAAGCAACCCTGCTGCGCTTTTTGGAAGCCGGTCGATGAGCGGCGCTTACCCGCCCGAATCGGGTGGGGCAACCGCAGAGCGTCTGGTCAAAGTATTACAATCTAAACTTTTTCGCACCAATGCTGGATTTGCAATTCGACAGTAGAACACAAGAACACGGTCTATTTCGTTTCTCAGTTTACGGACGTCGCTTATGAAATTCATCCCGGCATTCTTCCTCCTCGCGACGCTTGTCAACGGTTCCGCCGTTGCCGCCGTCGCTTCCACCGGCGACACAGACAACGACTTTACGCTTCCGGCGAATTGGGGGGGCGTGGATCCGAAAACAAAGCCTGACGAAACGTTTGTCATTTCGGCTGGGCATAATTTGACGCTTAAGACGGCGGCAAAAGATTCAAAGCTTCCCGTCAAAACCATCGTCGTCAGCAAGGGCGCTGTGCTGAGTATGCTGGCCAATCCCACGTTTGATTGCGCGGGTAAGACGATTCTTTTGGATGGTGGCGAACTGAATATGGAACGCGGGACGCTCAAGCAATTGACGCTCGAAGTCCGCGCGGATTCCACCGTGCGCGCCGCGTTGGGTGGCTTCGATGGCGGGGCAATCACCGGCAAGGCCACGCTCGACATCGTCCGCAACGCGGGCAACTTTCGGACGCTCACGCTGCGTAACGTGGACTTCAGCGGCTGCACGGGGAAGATCGCCGTCGGCGCCGCGATGAAAGGCGTCACCACACTCGCGCTCGCTGGGACCAGCCGCGATCTTCACCGTGTCGCCATCGACATCCGCCCACCCAGTCGCCAGACGTTTACGATTCGATTTGAGAGCGGCGTGAACATGCTCGGCGCGTTCGTCAGTCCCAGCAATTACACGCGCATTAATCTCGGCAACACAGCCTGCACGTTCGGCCACGGTTCGATTCTCGGCCCCAAAGCCGACGGCCTCGCGCCCGGCGTTTACACCCCCGCGACTACCGCCGACTACACCCAAATTCCCAAGCTCAAAGGCGGCTTCGCGGATCTGAAAGAGGCGATCGAACCAGCCTCCATCGAAGGCTCCTCGATCACGATTCTTCCACCGCCCGAAGCGAAGCCGATTCATCGCATCGATGTGGGGGAGACGTTGGTGCTGAAGGAAGGCGACAACGATTTTTCGCAGAAGGGTGAGGAGTTGTTACTTAATGGAGGAATGGTGAAGGCAGACAAACCGTGCACAATCTCAGGCAAGATTGAAGTCTTAAATGAGTCTGTCTTGATGCTGCAGGAGAGCTATCACTATTTCGTATTCTTGACAACCTTTAAGCGCGGTTCGCTCTCAGGCTCAGGCACACTGCGGATTGCGGGAAGCGCAGCGCAAATTGTTTTCGAGAAAGATTTCGATCTAAGCGGGTTCACAGGAACGATCACGACAGAAAAAATGCGAGGCGCGACGGAACTTGATTTTGGCACCGCCGGTTGGGGCAGCGGCACGGTGATTTTAGACGGTAAAGGAAGTAAGCGCGTCGTGGTGAAAGATGGGTTGGAAACGACGGGCGCACTTGTTCTTTCCGGCCCATACTCCCGGCTCGAAATAAAAAAAGGGAGCGCAGTGCTTGGGCGGGGTTCGCGGATCAACGACAAAGAAATTGTCCCAGGCATCTATCCGAATACAGATGGGCACTCGCAAAGAGAAGTTCCAACGACATGGACGGAACGTGTCAAAAACGAAACTGTATTCCACACGGGAAATATCGACCTCTTTGAGCATGTTAGTATCAACAACCTTGGAAAGCTTCGCGTTGTCGATTTCAAACGCGTTCCCAGCACCGCGTCCGGTGGTCTCACCGCGCCCGCGTCCTGGGGCGATCTCGCTCCCAACAAACTCCCTGCCGCGCACTATGAAGTCGCTGCCGGACACACGCTTCATCCCACCGCCGAACCGTGGCTCGCGCATGAACTCGCCATCGTAAAAGGCGGCGTCCTTTCGCTCGACACCGGCAACCTCGATCTCGGCGGCCGCGCGCTTTCGTTTCATGCTGGGACGATCCTTTACGACGCGGCAGAACCTCGCATCGTCACCGCAGACCTCACGCTCTTTGACGACAACCCGCTCAAAGATTTCTACAGCGGCACACTTCTATTAGAAGGGAGCGAGTTGACGCTGCGGGGATCTATCGTCGGCGCACGAAACAAGCAGGCGGTGCTCGACATCCGCCGCACGAAGCCGGGAAACGCTCGCTTCGTCATCGATGGTGACATGGCATCTGTCGCCCCCACCGGCGTCGGTTACGACATTAATGTCAAAGAGTTTGCCGGGCATCTCGACATGATCTGGACGCACGGCATTCTCAACGAAGGTTACATCGACTTTGCGCCGAAATCTGGCACGTTCGCGTCATCGAGAGGTTTCAATTCGCCGCGCGCGACGATCCGTCTTCCTGCAAATCCCAACGTCAAGCTTGATCTCAAGAACGCCACCAACACATTTCAAATCGGCACCATGATCGGCGGCGTTTTTATCGAACGGGGGATTTGGAAGGACGCCGACACGGCCGGGTTCACGCGCGTCCTGGAATGCAACACCGGACGCTTCGTGGATCTCTCGCCGTTCCTCCTCAACACGAAAGGCGCGGCGCTGGCCATCAGCAACCCGCGAGCGAGCGTGTCCGGGAAAGAGGAAGACTTTGATATGGATCAAATCTTCGCTCCCGACGTGCCGTTCAATCCGGAGACGCTGAAGCAACTGCGCGAGCAATTCACCGAAGAATGGGTCGCGCCTTACCGCACGGCACTGCAAACTAAACGCAGTTGGCACGAGGTCACCGGCACGAAATTTTCGCACTCGGATTACACGTACGGGTCGTTCTGCCACACGATGCTTAACATGTACACGGCGTACAAAATTCTCGGCGACGATCCCGCTGTTTTCGAGCGCATGATGGTGCTCGCCGATTACCTCCAGCAACTCGTCACGCTCGATCCGATGGCGACCAGTTCTGCGGACGAGAGGAAGGAGGGCCTTCCCTGCCCCGCCGAACCGTTCACGTGCGCCAGCATGACCAGCATGACGCTCTGCGCGTGTGAGATCTGGAAACGCGAAGCGGCGAAGCCTGGCTCGGTCGATAAGAAATTGTTGGAGAAGGCCGACAATTACTTGAATTTCGTCTGGTACCAAAATGGTCCGAACGATCCGAAAGTGGGTCTGAAAAAGTACTACTTTGGAGACGGGAAACTCGACCCCGTTTCGGGCGCTCCATTATGTGTGACGAACGTCGGACGATTTTCGTGGAATTCAAACTCCGGCCTCTGGCTCCCCGCCGCGCCGTTCGTCGAGGCGATTCGCTATCGCAAACTCGCCACCGGAAAAACCGATTTAGACGCAGTGCAAACAGTCGTTACAAAGGCGTTGACCTGGACGATGGACTTCTTCTTCCGCGACAACACCGTCGGCGAGATCGATGGCAAGCGCTACGTCTGGTGGCAATACAACACGACGACCGAAGGGCATGAAGCGTTCGTCGGAAACGGGCCGGGATGGAAGGACGGGCTTTATAAAGGGATGAAGATCATCAAGGGCGGCGAGGATCAGGGTCACTGCAAAGCCGAATTGCTTGGATTCATGTGGCTCCATCACATCAGCCCCGGCGCGTATCATTTGACGGACGAGCGGCTTGAGCGCATCGCGAACGGAGCCTTCAACGCGCTCGGCTGCTCGCCGCTGGGCGGACTTCACGGCATGTTTAATCCGTACCGTTTTGAGTTGGGCGACAACGTCACGCCCGAAGGCGCTCCGCAAGGCGCGCCACATTACGCGTGCGTGGCCGTCTTCACTCAACCCCGCATCTACCGCGGCATCGTCTTCAACGCGTACAAGCAGCTTAACAGCCAACAGGCGCGCGTCGATTGGCTGTGGGTGAAATACCT
>JBAXUS010000317.1:0-5242 GCA_037129555.1 Planctomycetota bacterium | reverse complement strand
CCCGTTAATTGGTATCGGCTATTGCTTCGGAATTAATTAATAAAGATCGGTATCACTCAAGGGGAGAGGGAACGGCAACTGCAAGTTCGGTGATGAACCCCTCGCGCCACAGAAATCAGTTCTTCTGGTTGTTTTGAGCTTCATTAAACGTTAAGATGTCCCCTCCGTATTCAGTACGGGGATGGTGTGGATTTCCGTCCGGTTGGACGGCAGGCAGTTGAACCAAAGGCACTTATCATAATGGCGCGAAAAACGAACGGACCGGGGCCGGGACGAATGGAATTATGCAGCTTCTGCAATCGAACAGCGGACCAGGTCGAACGTTTGATCGCAGGACCGCCAGATGTTTTCATCTGTAACGAATGCGTCGATCTGTGCAATTCGATCATCGCCAAAGACGCGCCCCAGCGCGGTAAAAATCCTTTGAAACTCAAGCGCGTCCCCACGCCTCAGGAATTGAAGGCGGACCTTGACGGCTACGTCATCGGCCAGGAGCGCGCAAAGAAAGTCCTCTCCGTCGCCCTGCATAACCACTATCAGCGCATCCTGAATAAGGAGCGCGCGAAGTCGGAAGATGTTGAACTCGAAAAGAGCAACGTGCTGCTGATCGGACCGACCGGTTGCGGCAAGACGTTGATGGCCAAGACGCTCGCCAAGACACTGCAAGTGCCTTTCGCCATCGGCGACGCGACAACATTGACCGAAGCCGGTTACGTTGGCGAAGACGTTGAGAACATTCTGTTGCGACTGCTCCAGGCTGCCGACGGCGATCTGGACGCGGCAGAACGCGGAATTATTTACATCGACGAAATCGACAAAATCGGTCGCAAGAGCGAGAACCCGTCGATCACCCGCGACGTCTCCGGCGAAGGCGTGCAGCAGGCCTTGTTGAAGATTCTGGAAGGCACCAAAGCCAACATTCCACCGCAGGGCGGACGCAAGCACCCTGAACAAAAATACATCCAGATGGACACGAGCAACATTCTGTTCATCGCGGGCGGCACGTTCGAAGGCATCGACGAACACATCTCCAACCGCATCGGAAAAAAGCGCCTCGGCTTCGGCGGCGAAGGCCACGATCCGGGCATGTTGAAGGACCGCGCGAAATTCTTGAAGCATGTCGATACCGATGACATTTTGAAGTACGGCATGATCCCGGAATTGATCGGTCGCTTCCCGATTCTAACAGCGCTCGAACCGCTCGACGAAGCCGCGTACATCAACATCCTGACGCAGCCCAAAAACGCGCTCGTCAAGCAGTACAAGAAGTTCGTCGAAATCGAAGGTGCGAACCTCGAATTCGACACCGACGCGTTGCAGGCCATCGCGACGAAAGCCGCCGCGAAAGGCACCGGCGCGCGCGGACTCCGCAGCGTCATCGAAGAAGTGATGCTTGAAATCATGTACGACATTCCGTCGCGCAAGGACATCAAGGAAGTTCGGATCACGAAGGCGATGGTGGAGCGAACCTCGAAGGCGTTCGCCGAACCCACGCCGATTTACGACGCGCTGGCCAAAGCACCGGAAGCGAATCGCGAAAGCGCGTAAAGTAAAACGAGCTTCGAGCCAGTCAGTTTAAAAGTTGATGCGTAAAATGGGACGGGCTTTAAGCCCGTCCTTTTTTTATTCGGACTTCAAATGCGTATCGAAATCGCGCTTCAATCTCGCCACATACGAAGTCTTCCACAGCGTGTGGAATGTCCGCATCCATCGAGTATGCGACGCCGTTTCCAGTGAGAGTAGCTTTTTCAGGAAGGTGCGCTCGGCGTCGTCGCAGGGTGTTGCCAGCCAGTCGCGAAGTAATTCCTGCATGATCACGCAATCGCGAATGGATCCCATAATGTCCTGACATTCGCAGCATTTTTGATAGAGCGCGTCCATAAATTCCGGCCCGAACGCAACGGACGTAATCTCCATCGTGTAGCGCAATTTCTTGGCACGAATGCGCAGGGCGTGGAGTTCGTCGTCATTTGAGACGCCGGATTTGGCTGCGCGAAAAAACTTTTTTACAACCGGCTTGAGAATCCGCCGCGCCTGTTTTCCATACGGAACAAGGCATCGTTTCGGGTGATTGTGCTTGATGTGCGAGAGCAACGCTTTGATGCGTTCGTCAAAATGCGCTTCGTCCAATTTTCGCAACATTGCCGTAATCGGTGCTTGTGAATGCGCGCGCGATGTTCCAAGTCGGGAACGCAATTTTTCGCGGAGTTCGTCCGATGCGTCAGCGCATTGGGACAGTAAATGTTCGGATGTCGCATCGATGTTTCGCGCCACGTCAGCGGCTTTACGAATCTGACTCAATGCGTCGCGCAACGCATCCGCTTCAATTGGATCGGTCAGATCGCGGAAGGCTTTTAATGCGACGCTGGCGCGGCGAGTCGCAACGCGCAATCGATGCACGTTTTCGCCATCGTCGGCACATGCTGCGTCAGCGGCTAGCTGCAGCCAGTGGCGCACATCTTTAATAGCTCCGCGCACGATGCAGCGAGCCGCCGAGCAATACGTCTGCTCCGACGACACCCCAGCTAGCCGTTTTTTGTTCGCACTCAAATGTTGCTTCCCCCCCGAGAAACGAGGGCGAAGTATACGCACGTCTAAAATAATTCGCAACTCAGCCGATCGAATCCGAAAACTTTTCTTGACCCGCGTGAAAGACGGATTAGGGAAGAGAGCCGAACGCGAGAGACAAGCGAGTGTGCGGCCCTTTTGATACAATGATTGTAATAAAATCCGACATTCAGGAATTAAGATATGCTCACCATTAACGCCGACGCCCTGTTTCGAGCCATCACGGCCACGGGCTACAAACTGCTGGCTTTCAATCTGGATCTGCGCACCGGCGAAATCGTTTCGCGCACGCTCGCTCCCAGCGAAGTCTCTGCACCTCCGGACGCGCCCAGTATCAAGCCGCTTCCCAAAATGGGCGGCGACCTGTCCCACAAAAAAGACAAGCCGCTGTTCACGTCGTCCCAACCTGCCGCGCCCAAGCCGAAACTGTTTGATGACGACGACAAGAAGCCTGCGTTTGACGGCGATTTTTGGAAGCGCGACGAAAAAAAGAAGCCCGGCCTTTTCGGCGATTTCAAGCGCGAACACGGCAGCAAGAAACTCGCTGAGATGTTTGGCGACGCGCCGAAGGCCGCTAAGGTTGACCCGTTTACAAAATCAACCGAACCCGCGCCCGCTGATTACGCACCGATTCCCAGCACCTCCAACGATCCGTACTACCCGCGCATTCCTGCTGTCAGCGAGGAGACGCAGCTCGACTGGATGCGTCAGTTCGCGAAAGATTCCGGCGACCCGCTGATCCGCGAGGAACTCGTCGCCGCGCTGCACAGCCCCAAGCCTTCGGCCGCTTTTGAACGCGCCCTCCGCAACCACCTTCGCACGTCCCAACAATGGGAGCGCTATCTGCGCAAACAAGCGCTTGCCAGCGCCGAAGCCTGGCTTGCGTCGCTGGGCGTGACGTGGGAATTGATCGGGAAATAAATGTTCCGGGTTTCGCGTTTCGTGTTGCGAGTTTCGACCCTTGAACACGGAACTCGAAACCCGGAACTCGAAACATCCGTTTGCGCAACCGGGTTTATGGTTTGCGCAAAACCGCATGAGGACTAATGATTTTCAGTGACATAGTTCGTTGTGCGGCCTATATACAATCCAGTAAACGTCACTCGCAGCACGAACGTAGGACGGGTTTTTAGCCCGTCAAACACAACGCAGCGAATCAGCAGCAACCATTTTTCCGGAGGGTATCGAATGGCTTCCAAGACCCAATCAGGCGCGTCAACGCGCCGGGATTTTATCCAATCATCCACACTCGCAGGCGGCGCGTTGGCTGCGGCAGCGATGATGAGCAAAGCGTACGCGGCAGGCGGCGACACGATCAAAGTCGGCTGGATCGGCTGCGGTGGTCGCGGCAGCGGAGCGGCCAAACAGGCACTCCTCGCCGATAAAAACGTGAAGATGGTAGCCGTCGGTGACGCGTTTCAAGACCGTTTGGATTCGGGTCTGGCTGCGTTAAAGAAGGACGGCAAGGTCGGTGAAAAAGTCGACGTTCCGCCGGAGCGTCAGTTCGTCGGATTCGATGCGTATAAGAAGGTGATCGACAGCGACATTGACGTCGTACTCCTCACGACTCCGCCCGGCTTCCGCCCCGAACACATCCGCTATGCCATCGAAAAAGGCAAGCACGTCTTCGCCGAAAAGCCGGTCGCCGTAGACGGTCCGGGCATCCGTACCGTGCTCGCTGCCGTCGATGAAGCGAAGAAGAAAAAGCTCTCGATCGTCTCGGGTTTGTGCTGGCGCTACGACACCGGAACTGGCGATTTGGCCAAGCACATCGCCGACGGTGGTTTGGGCGAAGTCATGGCGATTCAGACCTGTTACAACACTCAGGATCTCTGGTCGCGTCCGCGCAAAGAAGGCTGGAGCGACATGGAATATCAGATGCGCAACTGGCTCTACTACACATGGCTTTCGGGCGATCATATCGTCGAGCAAAACGTCCATAATCTCGACCGCGCCGCGTGGTACATGAAGGGCGAAAACCCGGTCAAGGTAACGAGCCTCGGCGGACGCCAGACCCGCACCGAAGAAGTCTTCGGCCACATCTACGACCACTTCGCAACGGTCTTCGAATACGCCAACGGCGGTCGCGTCTACAACTATTGCCGCCAGCAAAAAGGCACGGATTCCGAAAACGGTGACATCGTCTTCGGCACCAAAGGCAAAGCGATTTGGGGCTGGAACGACACCACCGTCACCGGCGAAAAGCCCGCGAAATTCATCAGCAACTTGGGCAAGGCGTATCAGACCGAACACGACGTGTTGTTCGCGTCGATTCGCAAAGGTGAACCGGTCAATAATGGCGACTACATGTGCAACAGCACGATGATGGGCATCGCCGGACGCATGGCTGCTTACACAGGCAAAGCACTGACGTGGAAGCAAGTCATGGAATCCACCGAATCCCTCGCGCCGAAAGAATTGGCCTGGGGTAAAGTCGCCTTCCCGGAGATCGCGAAGCCCGGATTCACGAAGTTCATTTAAATGAAGTGAACGGTATTTTAAAACGATGTGAAACACGAGCGGGAGCATCACCGGAATTACGGTAGATGTTCCCCTCTCCCCTTGAGGGAGAGGGCCGACGAGACAGCCGTTCCGTCTCGCGGGGTGAGGGGTAAGCGTTGATTAATCCAAGCGCGTTTAATTTATCCACGCCCACCCCTCACCCGGCGAGCGA
>JBAXUS010000316.1:0-5268 GCA_037129555.1 Planctomycetota bacterium | reverse complement strand
TTCTCGACGAGGTCGCTGCGGCATTTACCTGCGATAAATGTTTATGCAAACTGCTGTTTTTCGGCGCGGCCATTGCAAAAATCGCAGGTCGCTCGGATCGGGCAGAAGAGTACAAAACACGGGCTTGGAATCTAAAAGGTATCAAGGGCGCGACGCCACAGGAAATACTTGATGAGGTGAGTTCTTACATTAAAGTAGCACGATCCCGCGGCAGAAAAAAGTCGATCATTAAGGGCTACCTCTAAGGGCAAAACTGAACCCACAGCCAAGAAACGCCGGAAATCCAGACGATATTCTGAGCGCAACGGAGCTTGATTGAATGAACATTCAGCATCGCAATACGGGAAACATGGGCGACATTCTCAAGCATGCCGGCCTGCTTAAGCTATTTATTGAAATGAGGGCTCGCTACCCAGCAACGCCCCTCAACTACTTGGACACGCACACATTTCAGCTCGAAGCCGACTGTGCAAATGAAGAATGGAACGCGCAAATTGAAGGCCTCGCAAAAGATTTTCCGGGCTATAGAACGTATCAGCAAATGGAAGCTCCACGCGTACAGCAGGGGCGATACTGGTGCTCCTGCCGTCTGGCGTTGGAAGTCTTAGGCAAAGACACTAATGCGACGCGGCTTTTTCTCGCTGAAGGCGACGCCGAGACACGGAGGGAACTACGTCGCCAACTCGCCGATCTTGATCTCTCGCCTGCTCACCTCCAAAACAATATGCTGGAGTTCACTCAAGCACAGACGTTGGGTGCGCCGGGGCCACTTGTTGCCTTGATCGATCCCTTCCTAAAGACGGAAACAGATTGGGAACCCATCTGGAACGCAGCGCTCCGCGCTATCGAATTATTGCGCGCGCCAGATGCGGATGGTGCGATTATGATCTATCAATATCGAAAGGCTGGCGAAAGTCCCTTCTGGCCCAATCCACCAGCCGGATTTATCGGTCCCATCGCCACCATCGCTCGCCCGGCCAACAAGACCGGCGAACAGCACTGTCTCGCTGTCTATGCCACGCCAGCGCTTGAAGTCCTTCTTTCGCCCGAATTCACGGCTCTGAATTGGAAGACGGCACATCCCACTTCGTCCATTCCGACCGAAGTACCAGCGTCCGCTCCCTCTGCGGCCGTGACTCGTCGCCTATTTGATCGCTATATCATGGCGGACTATTCGGGCGCGGCAGACGAGAAAGTGCAGCGAGAAAAGATTGTTGTTATTGAATTGGACAATCAACCCGGCAGCAAGCCGGCAAAAAGAAATTTCACCCGCGCTGAGTTGTGCGACTATTTCGTAACAAGGCTCGCGGAATGTCGTAAAAATAACGAACGTGTGCTTTTCGGAATTGATCATCAATTCGGTTGGCCCTTGCGTATTTTAGAGGCTGCAAAGTTGCTGGGACTCAACTGGCGCGCAGCGCTCCAAGCGTTGAAGACCGGCTCTTATGGCGGGATCGGGCCACGGCTTGAGCATCCCAATGTATTCTGCAACGCATTTAATACGTTTCTCCAGGCCCATAAAGAAGAACCTTGCTATTTTTCTAAAACTCAACTCTACGGCTTGCCAAAGAAATCCAACTTCAATGGAGGTTGGCCGCCTTTTCGCCTGACGGAAGAAGTCTTGATCCGGCAGGGATACGCACCCAAGCCCGCCACGGAAATTGGTTCGAACGGCGCGGTTGGCGGCCAGACAATCTGCGGTTTATTGGAATTAGCCAACTTGATCGAGGGACTCAAACGATGCGAAACAAATGTTACTTTCTGGCCATTTGACGGCCTTCAAGTGGATGCTTCCGAATATTCAAACAACCACGTCGGCGTGGAAATCTATCCCAGCCTTGTGCGCCCTGACGACGTGGAGCAAACTGACGAAAACGACGCGTTGTATTCGGCAATTTGGTTTAAAGATCAGGATGCGAAAGGCCTTTTGTCACAAGTGCTGAATCTCTCGCGCCTGGCCTCGGACGAATCGCGAATTCGCAAAGAAGGATGGGTAGCCGCGTGTGTGCCCGCTGCGGCGGAAGAAGGCGGCCGTGATGCTCCGCCCATTCGATCAGTACCTGTGGCCTTGACCGAAGAACAACAGGCAGTGCTCAATGAGACTGCACCGTTAGTCCGCGTTGTGGCGCGAGCTGGGACCGGCAAGACCACCACAATGGTTGCGTTGGCTGTGAAGAACTTATCCGAAAATCCCGGCGCACATGTATTGATGCTGACGTTCACACGCAACGCTGCGGACAGCATGCGCGAACGATTTGTTGAGCGCGACGGTGACGCGACACGATTTCGTTCGGGAACCTATCATGGTTTTGCTCTGCGCTGTTTGCTTTCGTACAAAAGTCGCATTAATTTGGGAGCCAACCTTGAGTTGGATCTCACCCGTGTGCAATTGCTGAATGAAATGGGCCGGAACTCGATGCTGGAGTACGTACGAAAAGGCCCTGCGAAGGCCCTGAATCTGTCGGAAACGTGGGGTGAAGAATTATCCAAATTAATCAACAAAACTCTGCCTCAAGCCACGCCGGCGGAGCTTTTAAATGGTATTGCTCCATCAAAAGCGCTTCCTTCACCCCAGGAATCCTGGCGGCACCTGCTCGACGTTTATGCGCGTGAAAACCTGATGGATTTCGACATCATCATGGTGCTTTTTGAGTATCTGCTGCGAAGCGATCCCGCATTCTGGATTCATGCGCGTGGCGCGTTTACACACATCATCGCCGACGAGTTTCAGGATACCAATCTGCCGCAATTGCTCGCTCTCAAACGTTTGGCTGGGTACGCCGACGCTGGGCAGACAAAAGCACGCATGGTCGTGGTGGGTGATGATTTTCAGACCATTTATCGTTGGCGCGGTGCTGTTCCGAACATTTTTTCCGACTACGAGAAGTGGGACACCTGCGCCACGCTGGGTTTACGGACAAATTGGCGCTCGGCCCAAGAACCGCTCGGTGTCGTCAATGCGGCTGCACGGCGCTTGGCTCTTCATCCCGATCACGCGGCATTGGTCAGCAGCGTCCCTGCGGAATTGAAACTCGGGCGCACGGATCTTTGCGGGGGCGCGGAGAGCCAACTCTCCGTCTCGGATGCCATTCGTCGGCTTTGCGCTGCAAATCTGCCTTTCGCCAGTATAACGGTGCTGGCGTACACGAATGATACAACGCTCAAGGTGGTTCGCGACCTGAAACAAGCGGGGATACCATGCGAACTCTGCACGGCTCGACCGTGCGACGAACCTGGCGTACGGCGATTTCTGGCGCTGCTTTCGGCGTGGGCCTCGCAAGGCGAACGCGAATTCGCAAACTGGTGGTTCCTTGCCGATACCTTCGGCGGATTCGGGGCGGACGAGTTCGATGCCATATGGCAGACAACGGCCGCGCAGACGCCTGACGAGAATCTGCAAACGGTGGAAAGTCTGCTTGGATCGCTGGCGCCTTCCTTCAACGAAGCATGTGTGGCAGAAGACGTAAAGCAGGCCACGCCGGATTCTGTGGAGCGGGTTGCGCATCGCTTTTTGAGCGATGCAGTGATCAAGGCCGAACAGACAACTTGCCTAAGATTGGCGCGCTTGCTGGGCGGACACCCCGATTTCCGTCATGAGCCCGGCCGCTTGATGGGCGAGATGACCCGCAAGGATTTCGCGGCGACGGATGCGAAAACGGATGCGGTGCAGATCTCGACAGTGCATCAGTACAAAGGTCTGGAAAATCAGGGAATCGTGCTTGTGTATGATTTCGATCCATTGGAAAACGGCGATACATTGCGTCTCGATTATGTTGCGCGAAGCCGGGCAGCACGCTGGCTGATTGCGGTGAACGCGCCGGCACAAGTCTGCGGTGATGGATACTAATCGAAAGGCGAGACTACATGAATCCACTGTCGAGAGCGACGACCACACTTTTCGAAGCAGAAAGACTGCGAGATCAAAAACTGATCAACGGAGCACGGAATCGTGTCTATTACGCATTATATCAAGCGGTAATGTCGGTCTTCGAGATAAAGTATATCAAGTGGAACGATTTCGACACAAATGCGAGCCGATGGCGACATGACATTATTAGGAACAACCTCTCCCATCAAGCGTTAAGACTGAACAGGCAACATCAAGAGTTTATTAAAGCTGCGGAAGGCAAACGCGTTACGGCAGATTATACTGACGGGTTCATGTGTACTGCCGGCGAGTATAGCAAATTGGTAGCTGAAATCAGGATTGCGACGGAGATTTTGGAAAAATTCAAGCAAGATATTGCCATTCCATAATACCCAACGTGCCGAGAAAGTTGAGGCCTCATGCCAAGAATTAAAGTGTTCGAGAACGGACAACCTTACGAGTTCGATCCTAAGTCGAAGACCAAAATACCGTGGGTTGAAGTGCCGCCGGTCTCTCCCATCGCACAAGTGTCCGCGGCAAGTCCAGTGACGGAACTTGCGTCCCCCGCCGCCGCAATAAAATTGCCTGCGTCCACTCCCGCCGAACGCGGGGTAATTGTGTTCCGGTATCTCGCGGAATTGGCCAATGCTGGCAATCCAACCGGCGTGGGCTACGGCGATTTCTGGGCGATCACACACGGAAAAGCCACCTTTCAGGAAGCTGAGGGGCGGTCTTATGAGAGCTTCACCGATACCGGTCGCGTACTGGCCCTGGCCTTTGAAGTGACGAAAACAAACGGTGGGCGTATTCCCGTAACTCGACACGGAGTAACTATCGAGACGGGCATGGATACGTACATTTGGAATCGCTCCGCCGAGCGCCCGGATGGCGCTTTCGGCAATTTGCCTTACACGAAGAATAACTGGCTCATCGTATTTCCAAATGGTCACCGGCGCATGGCGGATGTAAAAGCTTTGTTGCGCGCTATAGTCGATGGCAGCGGTGGAGGAGCGGTTGCCGTTCATCCGACACCGCGCCCTAACCCGCCGCCGCAGCGTACCGGACGCATGACGCAAAATCTCGTTACGCAGTCGCCGAAACGCGGTACACAAGAAACTTTGGGTATCGACGTTGAATGGGAAGATACGGACAACGACGATTCCGGTTCGCTGTTTACCGGCGAAACGCGATTGGCTGTTGGCGATGTCATCGAAATTGAAGGCGAAGGCAAACAGCGCGGCGTGACATATGTGATGGGGTCGGACCGAAAGGGCTGGCGCGCCTGTTTTAAAGGGCAAGGAGCTGTGCCAAGCGGCGCAGTGCGCTGGCGACGGATCACGGAATAGGTAACCGTTCACATACTAATAATAGCACTATTTTTCGAAAGCCAAATGTCCGAT